>DASVMC010000602.1:0-7558 GCA_036384555.1 Niabella sp.
ACACGACAGGAACCTGTTGTCGATCCTGCATACAAAGGATCTCATTGATATGGATTCTCAAATGATCAATAGTGACCGGTCTGTTGCTGATCTGCAGGAAAAGATAAAGCATGGTAAAAAAAATATCTTTGCCGTAGTGGATGCCCGCAAACATCTGAAAGGGATATTAACCCTGGATGATATCCGCCCGCTGCTTTTTAACCCGGACCTGGGGGGTGCCAGTACCGTGCAGCAACTGATGAAAGCACCTATAGCTGTTGTTCATCCGCAGCAGGCACTGCCTGAAGTAATTAAATTATTTGATGATACCGGTGTCTGGCATCTGCCGGTAATAAATGACCGGGATGAATTTATTGGATTTATTTCCAAGTCAACTATCCTTACCAGCTACCGCCAGCTTTTAAAAGAATATTCTGCTTAGCAATAACAAACCGGTTGAATTGCTGTGTAAATAAAATGCAACCTGTCATTCTATGAACAGCCCTGTTAGCCGGTTACAACAAGCCGGGGCTTGCCGGCAGCAACCGGTCCTGCAGTTTTTTTCTTTTTCTTTCTTCCTCTGTTCCACCATATCAGAAAGCCCGTGACGGGAAGCGTAGTACAGATCAGGCCGCAAATGAACGTAAACAGTTTACCTGCCGGCCCCATCCAGGTGCCCATATGCAACTGCCATACAGCATTTTCAATGTACTCTCCTTTCAGGCTTTTTTCCGGGATCGCAATAGGTTTACCGGTATATTTATCAACGAAAGCAAGCTGTGCCCCTTCCGCACTTTTTAACCCGAGCCTGCCCGCAGTTGTTACCATATAAAAGCCAGACGCATCCAGGTTGTATAACCATATCTGTCCCTGTTTCTGTTGCGGATGTTTGGCAAATTCCTGTTCAAAAACAGTATTGATGGCAACAGTCGGCCTGGTAGAGTCAGGTGCAGGCATCTGACGCTGCCATTGTGTTTCAATATCCCCTCCGAAAAGCCTTGCCGTGGAGTTGGCAACGGGCCGGAAAGCGATGATCAACCCGGTAACTGTCAGTATCAGTGCCAGCAAAGAAGAATAGAACCCCAGTACGTTGTGCAGATCATAATTGACCCGTTTGAATTTAGCCTTCCATTTGATCTTAAAGCTGGCATCGCGTGTATGTTTATTCCATTTCCGCGGCCACCAGAGTATGATCCCTGAAACCAGTTCTATAAGAAAAATAACCGTCGCTATATCCACGATCCAGGTTCCGGGGCCATGCCATAAAAAGGAAGCATGCAGGTGTGCCATAATATAGAAGAAATTGCCGGTGCGATCGTACTTCAGTACCTTACCGGTATAGGGATCCACATACACAAAACCCAGTCCCTTACCTTTTGCAAAAGTTCTGAAGCGTACTGTTCTTTCAGGATTTTTGTATACGGTCACTTCTGATAATTTGGCCAGCGGATAGGCTCTGTTAACGTTGGCCATAAGCTTTTCCACAGGCAGGCGTTCGGGTTGTACCTGCTTCACATACCGCGCTTTTCCGGCAGACCAATCGATGATCTCGTCACAGTAAACAACAAGCGTCCCTGTCAGTGCCACAAAAACCAGAAGGATGCCGGCAAAAATACCGAGCCAGAGATGCAGCCAGGCATTTACACGGCTGAAAATGGATTTCTTTGACTTCTTTCCTTTATTCATACAACATTTCATTCAACATATAAGCACAACCATGGTTGTGCTTATATCAGGTACCGGTGATCTTTAGAAACGATAAATGGCGTTAAACAATAACATCCTTGTACTACCCGGAAACAGCCAGGAGTTATAGGTAAAATATTTTTTATTGCCTATATTATCTACCTTGGCAGTAAGCCTGAATTTTGGGGCGTCATAAAATACACTGGCGCCAAAGACAATATAGCCATCCAGGGTGATTGTATTCGTATTATTCGTAAAGGAGCTGCTCTGCCCGTTACCGCCTCCGCCAATACCGAAACCTTTCAATGAGCCGGAAGTGATACCGTAGGTGGCCCACAAATTAGCGGCGTGATAAGGAGCGCCTTCCACCCTTTTTCCTTTCACCTCAACAGACTGGCCATTCACCAGGGGAGGCTTACCATAATATTCAGAATAGCGGATATCATTATAACCATAGCCCATTGCAATATTGAGCCCTGCAACAGGATTTGCCAGCACGTCCACATCTACACCACGGCTTTTCTGCTCATCGTCCTGCACCGAATACGTACCCACTGAACGGGGGATATTTTTCACCCTGATATCATAAACACTTACTGTACCCGTAAGGCGGTGCTGCAATACGTCAAATTTCACCCCGCCCTCCAACTGGTTGGCATAGGTTGGCTTAAGCAGGTTACCCAGGGAATCAGTAGCAGAAACATTATTATATCCATTGTTATAGTTCCCATATACAGAAAGCGCATTCCTGATGATTTCATAAGAAATACCGAGCTTGGGAGAGTAGGAAGTCTGCATATACTTACTGCTTACCGACACAAACCGGTTCACCCGCAGGCTTGCCATTAATAATAACCGGTCCGTAATATTAAGCACTTCAGATACATAGGCGCCATAACTGTTGGCAATATCCCTGCCCCCGCTATACTTTGTATTAACGGCAATACTGTCCATCTTGCTTTTTCTGATCAGCTTTTCTGTATCTGTAGCCGTAGCATAAATCTTATCATAAACGACAGTGCCGCGGTAAGATCCTACGTTGGTCCTGAAATAATCCAGGCCGATCAGCAACCGGTTGCGCAGCCCGCCGATCTTAAAATCGCCGATAAAGTTCTGCTGAAACTGTTGTGTATATAACTGGCTGTACGGCATATCCAGTATGTTCCGGGTAATAATGGTGGTGTCGGCAGTGGAGGCTTTATTTGCCACCAGATTGATGTAGTGCGTTTCATTATTGCTTCTTGCTGTTGCAAAATTGGTCTGTGAAAGCCATTGATCAGAAAGCTTGTATACAGCCTGCCCGGTCACAGACCAGGTTTGCTGCTTACTGTTAAAGTCAGGGTTGATATAAGGATTCTGAGGATCCAGGCCCAGATCCCTGATATTACCGGCATAGGTGCTGGTTTCCGTAGTCCCCCCCGGAGGGGCGCCAAAGCCAAAGAGCACAATAGGACGGGCACTTTTATAGTAATAGCCATCAAAGTGCAACGTAAGCCTGTCATTCGCTTTTATCAGCAAGGAGGGTGCAAAGCCTAAGGAGTTCTGCGATAGCTGCTGGAACGTATTTCTGCTATCATACATGCCATTGACTCTTAACAAAGCTGTTTTGTCTTTATTTAAAGGTGTATTATAATCTACCGTAGTTCTTGCCAGCTCATAGCTTCCTGTGGTAAAGGATACTTCTCCACGTTGTACATCCAGTGGCTGTTTCGTGATGATATTGTACACGCCGCCATAGGAAGCGCCCTGATTGCCTCCAAATAAAGTAGCAGAAGGTCCTTTGATTGCCTCGATCTTTTCCATATTGAACAGATCTGTCAGCGATACATAGCCGGTAGATACACCATTCCGGTACATTATAGAACCACTTGAAAAACCACGGGACTTAAATGTAAGGGTTGAGCCGCCGCTTCCTCCTGCAACAGACATATTGCTTACACCCGGTATATTAAGCAGGGCCTGCTCCGTGGTGGTTGCCAGCTGGGTCAGGATCACTTCTTTCGGAACCACCGCATAGTTTTGCGGATTTTCAGTATAGGTAAGCGGCATCCTGGCTACCTGGGTGCTGTTTTTGTTTATATGGCGATAAGAAGAAGATACCACAACCCGGTCCAGCACACTGGCATTTTCCTCCAGCTGGATGTCTGTAACCGAAACCTTGTTCTCATTCAGCGCTACAGAAACCGGCCGGGCTGTTACGCCAAGCGACTTAACGGCAATGCTGTATTCTCCGTAGGGTATATTTCTGAATTCAAAATGACCATTGTCATCCGACATGGTTTGTTTTTCTGATGGAACAAGTACCACGATCACATTTTCCTGTGGCTGATGATCTGCGCTCACGATCCGGCCTTCAATAATACCCGTTTGTTTTGACTGGGCAAAAACACTTCCTGAAAATATACCCATAAGCAGCACCGTATACAATAGCGGCAATAAGAATCCGTCAACTCTTTGTTTTAACATTGCACTCTTTTTTAATAAAAATATATTGCCCGTTAAGGGAGTGCAAAATTATAAGAGGCATTTCTCCTGTACTTACGAAATCAGGAAATTATTCAGACAGAATTGTCACCTTATGGTAAAACAACTAACCAGCCATACTACTTTTAAAGTGGAGAAGCACATACGTTCTACGCTGTGCTTTTACTCCTCCGGCTCCTGGTTCTCTTTCATCTTATCGGCGGCAACAGCATCCGGCATCAGGTTATTCATGGCAACACCTGCTTTATTCTTAAAGCCGGAAATGATCTTGTCTTTATTCTTCATCAAGGCTTCGTACCCATCTGCTGCTACTATAGCAGGATCGGCCAGTTGCTACGGGTCCTGAATGGCCTTAGACGAATCAATAATAAGACCAGTTATCAGCAGACGGCTCAGAAAAGCAGCTGCCATACATTAATGACAGCGGGTGATAATTGAAGGGAACTATTATTAGGTAAAATAAAGGAATAGCATTATATTTAGAAGACTCTATTTTTTGCTTTCTTAAAATCTTCCTTCCTTGAATAGTGAGAAACGTACAGATCCTTTTAAGAATTGGAATCGATTTACCGCTTTAGTGCGCAGCAAGCTGAAGCAGTTAGAGAACAGCAGCGATTGGTCCGGACTGGAGGAAAAGGAGCAGGAGCTTCTTGCTTTATGGAAGCTGGAAACAGCAATTCAGGACGCCGGCTTTCTGCATTTTTTTTGTAATGGGGGTAATGCCTGCTTTCTATATGCACGACGGGGCCTGTTAAAAATGGGTGCTACGCAGAGTCTTGAAATTATTGATAAACAATATGCAATTATCTGCAGGACAACCGAGCATTATTTTGACATTACCCTGCAGAACATTCCTCTCTTCCTTACTGAAGAAGAAAAAGAAAAAATACAGGACCTTGATCATGAATACCGCAAAAACAGCGGCGCTGTCAGGGGAGTTATTGTGCGTTTTTACGAAAAGGGTTAGCATGCTTACTGTACACTGGCACGACAAAAATGAGCACTAAAAGTTAATATCGGCAATCCCTGTTTGGCCCGATCTTAGCAGCGCTATAAACACAAGAGCTGCACTTCATTTTGAATCAGTTGCCCTGAAAACGCAAACTGCCGGTCATGCACCTTTAGGTAAGACCGGGTGAGGATCAGTAGCCTGCGCAGCTTATAAATTACTTATTATGACTACTACTATCGACGGCGAAGTACTCAATGACCTGCTGCGTATCAATAAAGATCGCATCTCTGGCTATGAACGGGCAGTTAATGAATTAGATGACACGGAAGATGCAGATCTTAAACAGCTGTTTCAAAACTACATAGAAAACAGCAATAGTTTCATCACCGAGTTATCGGAGATCTTGGCAAAAATGGAAGAACCTGTAGCCACCGGCACTACAGGAATGGGAAAAATATACGGCGTGTGGATGGAAATTAAAGCATTCTTTACAGGTAACGACCGGCAAACGATCCTGAACAGTTGTGAAGCAATGGAGGACGCCGTCAAAAAAGCTTATGAAAGCGCCTTAAACCAGCCGGGACTGCTTCCGGATACTTTCTTATTAATTGAGCGGCAAAATAAACTACTGCTGAAGGCACACAACCAGGTGAAAAAGTTAAGGGATGCCTGAGCGGATCAACACCAGCCCATCGGGTATTTTTTAACAATAAAATGGTAGCCTTTCTATCAGGAACTGGCTGTCTGTAACCCTACTCCGACCCCTGGAACAGCTTTAATTTATTGTACAGGGTTTTACGGTCTATGTTCAATAATTCTGCTGCCTTTTTCTTATTGAAGTTGACCTTTTGCAGCACATTCATGATCGCCTGGTATTCCGCCCTCCCAGCCACATCTTTCAGCAGATCCTGCACAGGTGCCGCAGGTGAAGGCTCCTCCTGCGGCTGTATGCGCTGCATGTTATCAGCCACAGGAATATTATTAATAATATCAGGCAGCAATTCCGCTTCAGTAATAGTACCGTTAGCAGGCGTAAGCAAGGCGGCTCTACGGACCACATTGCGCAGCTCTCTTAAATTACCGGGCCATTCATATCTCTGAAATGCCGCTATTACATTTTCATCAAATCCATTTAATTGTTTTTCACTTTCTTCACAGCACTTTTTCAGAAAAAAAGTTGACAAAGGCAGAATATCATCCGGCCTGTTACGCAAGGCCGGAAGGTGAATGGCAAATTCGTTCAGCCGGTGATAAAGGTCTTCCCTGAATTTACCTTTCTGACATGCAGCCTTAAGATTCTCATTCGACGCCACAATGATACGTACATCTGATGCGATCTCTTTATTTCCTCCAACCCGCTTGAACTTCCGTTCCTGGATGATCCGGAGCAAAATAGCCTGGATCTCCGGTGACAGATTGGCTATTTCATCCAGAAAAAGGGTACCGCCGTTGGCCATTTCAAAATGCCCTTCCTTATCCTGTAAGGCCCCTGTAAAAGCCCCTTTTACATGACCGAAAAGTTCACTGCCGGCCAGCTCCCGGGAAAGTGTGCCACAGTCAATTGCAACAAATGGCTGCCTGGCGCGCTTACTGCTCTGATGGATAGTACGGGCGATCACTTCCTTTCCGGTACCGCTTTCACCATACAGCACAACACTATAATTGGTAGGTGCTACCACATCAACCTGCCGGTAAAGCTCTAAGGTTGCATTTGACCTGCCGATGTAATAATCCTTTTCGAATACGGCTGTTTCACCGGGAGGTGGCGTAACCGGTTCTTTTACAGGTTCACGGTTCAGCATCTTTTTGAGGGTATCCAGCACTTCTTCGGGAACCAGCGGCTTGGGTATATAGTCAAAGGCGCCCAGGCGTGTTACTTCTATGGCGGGCCTTATATCAGAATAGCCGGTAATGATCAGGATCGCCACCTTGCTGTTCAGCTGTCGGAGCTCTTTGATCAGCTGAATACCATCCATATCTCCCAACCGGTAATCTGCAATCACCGCATCAAAATCACCTGCTTTATATTTAGCAATACCTTTATTACCAGAAAACGCCGTTTCTGTGGTATATCCTTTTTTTATAAGATACCGGGAGAGAAGATGACATAAATCCACATCATCATCTATAATGAGGAGCTTATTGGGCATATTTCAGCTTTTTTTATTAATACATTCAAATCTACCGCGTAAATCATGCCGCTTTTGCATTTTGTAAGCAATGTGGAATAAAAAATCCGTTTTGGCAAAATAATTGTCTGTACTGTTAAAGTGAATAGTTGTTTCTATGCATATAATTCCGTATCCTCATCACCCGAACACTTGTTTAAAACGCTGATTGTTGATGACGAAACCGACATCTATTTCCTGCTACGCACCATTTTGAAGCAGCGCAATATTGAAGCGCTGTATGCAGGCTCAATAAATGAGGCACTGGAAATACTGAAACAGGAGCCGG
>DASVMC010000603.1:0-8293 GCA_036384555.1 Niabella sp.
TAGAGTTTTTTTGACACTTTCAAAAAAGGGCTAATCAAATTTCATTTTTTCCAGGTATGCATTGATAGCTTCCTTGGTTTCACCTGTTTTCTTTTGAATTCTGCCGATAAGCTCATCCTCTTTACCTTCCTCATACAGCAACTCATCGTCCGTGAGCTGCGACCATTTTTGTTTAAGATTGCCTTTTATGAGGTTCCAGTTTCCTTTTAATTTATCCTGTAAAGTGCTCATAACTTTCATTTTTTAGATTCATTATAAAAATTGCAGGCTTTTATTAATACTTATCGATCCTGAGAATCGATAAGTATTTTTTTAATCAACAGGCTTACGGCCGGAGATAATATTATATAATATCACAATAATAGCTATCACAAGTAAGATGTGTATCAGATTGCCCAATCCCATACCGCCACCTACTCCTATTAATCCCAAAACCCATATAACGATACATATAACGGCTACTAACCATAATAAGCTTCTCATATCAAACTACTTTATTGGTTAAAAATTATTTATAGACAATATTCCATGTATACTGCTATTACCATAATCCAAATATAATGCCGCGTTGCCCCTGAAGCCTGGCACGTTCCTGAATGTACTTTTATTATTTTTCCGTGTAACCTGTATTGCCGGTTATTTTTAAGGACAGTCATTACAGTTGATACAGATCATTTTTACATTTATTATTGGCACTCCAGGTATTTTTGGCATCATCCTTGTATTCTATATACTCCCGTTAGATAGTACCCGGGTAGCATTAAATTGTCTCTTTGATGGGTTGAAACGAGGTTTTTAAAAATAAATTAAGTTAGTCAATTTTCTCATAAGCAGTTAGTTTTGGTTGCGTCCCCTGTTTCCACAGGGGACAACGTTTTTTTACAGGAAAATTTTGCAGCTTTTTTAAAAATAAGGTGTTTTTGCCTTGTACATTAAATATGTTTTTCTTTGCTAAACAATGGATGACCCTCAATTCAATTTCCAGGTTAAAAAGAAGATCATTCTCTTCTTATCCCTATTGCTGGTAGGCATTCTCATTATTGCCTTCAATACCTGCGGACATTCGCAGTGATGAAGTGTTAATGTCACCGCTATTTTGTCAAGAGTTGTAATCCGCTTTCCTTTGGTATGTTTTTATGTACATCCCGTATTTCCGCAGCAGGCAATATTAAAACAAACGTAGTGCCTGTATCAGGGCTGCTTGTAAAATCCAGCTCTCCATCCATGATATCCGTAAATTCTTTACAAAGCATCAGTCCCAGGCCCGTTCCTTTTTCTGATTCAGTGCCAAACCGCGGCCTGGATTCCAGTGAAAAAATATGTGGCTGTAATAAGGCGGGAATTCCGATGCCGTCATCTCTTACCTTAATGGTACATTCAGATCCGTTCGTCTGTGCGGATAGCCAGACATTTCCTCCCTTTGGCGTAAATTTAATAGCATTCATGAGCAGGTTCCTTATGATGAGCTCCAACATTTGCCGGTCGGCTTTAATCCGGATCTCTTCCGGCAGATTCGTATGAAATGTGATCTGCTTTCTGTTACTGATGCCACGTGCCAGGTCAGCAACAGGCCGGAGTGCTTCATTCACTGTCAGCGTTTGGGGATCTGCGTGAAAATGATGCTCCTGGTTGCGGGTCCACGACAGGATATTAGAAAGCATCATCGATGTATTTTTCGTCATTATCAGCAGCTGGCTGTTTATTTCCTTTTTTTCTTCTTCATCCAGGTCAAAATCTGCCAGCATTTCCAGGTAGCCCTGTAATGAAGCCAGTGGTTCTTTTAAATCATGACCCAGTATGGATAATAGTCTGTTCTTGGTATTATTTGCAGCCTGAAGGGCAGCCGACTGGGCTACCAGTTTCTCGCGTTGCCGGTTATAGGCTATCCGGATATAAGCAGTGATCAGGAATGCAAAACCCGCTATAAAAAAATAAGAACAGGCCAGGTCTACATACCTGCTTGTTGCATCCTGGTAAGTTAACCGGATCACCCCCGGCAGCTTTAACTCTATAGTCATCAGGCCTATAATAAGCAGGACGTTCAGGGACAGCCATATATAGTATTGCCTGGTGGGAGAAGTAGCTACCAGCACCAGGAATGCAAGCAGAAAGATGGTATAAGTGGGTCCGTTGATACCGGAATTGAAATAGTAATTGGCAATCAGCGCTATATTCACAAATACCTGGAAGATGGCCACACTTACCAGGTACAGCCCTTTAAATCTTGAAAGATAAAATAAGAATCCGGTTATTACAGACACCGTGCTTAACAGCGCTGCCAATTGCGGGATACCCAGGTATAACGCAACCGGGATATTGACTGAAATGCAGACAATAAGCCCCATACATACTGCATGAAAGATGCGTGCTTCCAGTGTAAAAAAAACGCTGCTGCCTATCAGCCATTTGCAATACCGTACCATACTGATCATTTAATGTGGCTATTTTCTAAAAAACAGTCGCTGCCGTCATTTCGCTGCCCCATGATTCGCATAGCGGCTGTATTCTTTTAAACACTTTTCTAATCTGACAAATAAAACACTGATCCTTGAATGCTATAATGCTGTAACCAGGAACCGCCCAAACAGTCAGGTTGATACCGTAAAGATATAACGATTTTAGAACCTACTCAATATTACCCGAACGAAAATCAGCCTGACAGTCATTTGTTAATAAAACAGTAGAATAAATTTACCTGTTCCGGCCAGAAAGCTATAGTCTTATTGTATTTTTACCTGATTATGAGTATTGCAACAACTGAATTGAAAGCATTGCCAGTGCTGGACAGCGAAGAAATCCGGGTATTAGGCGCGCTGATGGAAAAATCAAAAACAACGCCGGAATATTACCCCATGACATTGAATGCCCTGACAGCCGCTTGTAATCAAAAAACAGCACGTCAGCCTGTAGTGAATTATGATGAACAGACCGTTACCCTGGTCCTGGATCGCCTGAAAAGAAAAGGACTGGCGGCAACAGTTACCGGTGGCAGCAGCAGAGTAGTAAAATACAGGCATACCATTGCATTAAACTATCAGCTGACACCTGATGAGCTGACCGTATTGTGTCTTCTTTTTTTAAGAGGACCGCTTACTCCGGGTGAAATCAACAGCAATGCAGGCAGGCTCTACGAATTTGATGACCTGTCAGAAGTACAGACGGTACTGGAAAAACTAGCTTCCGGCACCATCCCTTATGTGCGTCAGCTGCCCCGCCAGCCGGGACAAAAGGAAGCCCGTTATATTCATCTGTTTGCTGATGCTGATGTCCTGGAAGCCTATACATCAGAGCCGGCAGCTGCAGCACCTGTACAGACCAGCAGCGCGCTGGAGGAACGGCTGAGCGCCGTAGAGCAGGAACTGGCTACTTTGAAAGCTGCTTTTGACCAGCTGATGAAAGAGCTGATGGGTTAATGTGAACATCATAACTGACCCGATAAGAGAACCGGCTTATTGCTCCTGTCATTGAAGAACAGGCCGGTTTCATCCGGCAGGCTATAAAATCAGCAGCTCCAAACACGTTTATAAAACTTTATTATTTTTACGCTTTAAACAATAAAGGATATTTTTGTCTTTTATTAAAATTAACTATACCTTTGCCCTGAAAAAGAAAAAATGTTTTCAAAGACTTGTGAATATGCGATACGGGCAGTTTTATTCATTGCCCATAAATCAGAAGGCGGTGCTAAAGTCGGCATTAAAGATATTGCCAAAGGCATTGATTCTCCTGAGCATTTCGTTGCCAAGATCCTGCAAAACCTCAGCAAGCAGGGCTTACTGCAATCACAAAAAGGGCCGGCCGGAGGGTTTTACCTGGATGCTGCCAACAGGAAGCATTCTTTGGCAGATATTGTAAAGGCTATAGACGGGGACAAGCTCTTTTCAGGGTGTGGGTTAGGATTGAAACAATGCTCGGAAGTGCACCCCTGCCCTATTCATAATGAGTATAAAGAAATAAGGAAAAAGCTGATCATCATGCTTGAAAAGGCCCGGGTAGGGACCTTCAGCGAAGAGCTGGAAAAAAACATGACCTTCCTGAAACGAAAATAATTTTTTATATAATAAAAGATAAAAAGGTATTAATATCCTATATATGAAACTTGAAAGCAACTCAACAAAGATCGTCTCCTGTATAGTTGCCGGCTCGGCTGCAGGAATTGAGCGGCTACAGGCCCAAACAATGAGACCTTTCGCATTTTCGTTTGACACAGGGGAAGGGCCTTCATTCATGCTGCTGCTCCTGGCATTGTTTCTATTTGCCATTGCACTGTTATTGCTGGTGAAAGTACGGCGGATCAGGAACATGCTCCGGAACAAAACCGGTGCCCGGAACGCCCCTTCTTTAAAAGAATATGCCGGCAGCTTAAACAGCCGGCAAATTGCAAGAGTATTGCGGACCAGGCTTCCTAAAAAGACAATACGCAGCCTGTGTATTTGCTGCCTGGGTCTATCAGCTACAGGAATTCCGTTAAAAACATTTGCACAAGCAGCAGCAGACGCAACCAATAAGCCGCTTTTAAGCGAAACGGGTATTATCATCACCATCATCCTGTTACTGATCCCTGTTGTAACAGCCATATTGCTGCTCATCATTAAACTTAAGCATGTAGCTGCCCGGGTCCAAAACAGGCAAAACCTGGAAAAAGCCGATCAGCTGGCCGCCTATCTGAATGACCTTCCGGAACAAGAGGCCGCAAAACTGCTGCGCAAAAGAAAACAGGAGCTGGATTATCAATTATCGAACCAGGAACTATCCGGCGATCAGCCTGTAGAAGATAAAAGAGGGTTACTGAGCATTAACGGCGAGCCCGGCCTGCCCATTGTTGCGGTGAAGCAAAAAGCGCAACAGCGCCCGAACGTAGATCCGGAGCTGTCGCGGCTGGTGCTGTGGTATTTGGGCTGCGCCACATTCTGGCTGCTCTTTGGCACTACTGTTGGCGAGTACATAGGTATTAAATTCGTAGCCCCCGATGCCGATCATATAAGCTGGCTCAGCTTTGGCAGGTTGCGACCGGTGCACACTAATTCAGTTTTCTGGGGCTGGGCTTCCCTGGGTATGTTGGGACTGGGCTACTATATTGTACCAAGAGTATGCAATACGAAACTGGCCCATATCAAATGGGGATGGTATAGTTTATTGCTGATCAATGCATCGGTGGTATCAGGAACGATCTGCCTCATGGCCGGTATCAATAACGGCGGCGGCGAATACCGCGAATATATCTGGCCGGTAATGCTCTTGTTTGCAATTGGGCTGGTATTAACATTGATCAACTTTATAAAGACCATTGCAGCGCGCACCACAAAGGAAATTTATATTTCCAGCTGGTATATGGTTTCTTCCATCATTTTTACGATTGTGATCACATTGGTTGCCTATATTCCCTACTGGCAAAACGGCCTGGGCGAAACCATTGCCCAGGGATATTACATGCACCAGGGCGTGGGAATGTGGTTCATGTTGTTCACACTGGGCATTGTATATTATTTCCTGCCACAGCAGCTGAATAAACCCATCTATTCTTACAGCCTGGGCATCCTTGCCTTCTGGACCCAGATCTTATTTTATACCTTAATTGGAACACATCATTTCGTTTTCAGCGCTATACCCTGGTGGCTGCAAACCGTGGCCATTGTAGGCAGTGCCGGCATGGCGATTCCCGTTATTGCCGGAACGACCAATTTCCTTATGACCTTTAAAGGTGCCTGGTATAAAGTCAAAGGCAGTTATACGCTTCCTTTTTTCCTGGTAGGCACTGTATTCTATTTTACAGGATCTATGCAGGGTACAGCTGAAGCATTTCGTGAAACAAACCTGATATGGCACTTTACCGATTTCACGGTAGCTCACTCCCATTTAACGATGTATGGCATTATCTGCTTCTTTTTATGGGCAGCCATATATGCATTAATACCCAGGCTCACGGGCAAAGAAGCTCCTCAGATCACCATAGGAGTACATTTTTGGCTGGCATTTATCGGAATGCTTTTTTATACAATCCCACTGATGTATGGCAGTACTTTAAAAGGGATGTTATGGAAAGAGGGTAAGCCGTTTATTGACGGGGTTGTGCTGATGGCGCCTTACTGGCTGTGGCGCGCGGTTGGCGGCAGCCTTATGTGGCTGTCTCACCTGTTCTTTGCCTATAATATATACAGGATGCTATCGACGGGCGATCTGGTGGATGTAAAAGAAGCAGCTATAGAAAAGCTGGAAAAAGACAAAGACCTTTCCATCAGGCCTATCGCATAATTTTCATCAAACTGATAAAATGGAATTTTTCAATAATCATAAAAAACTATTCGGAACAGCAGCATTATTCTTTATTGGGCTTACAATTATGGTGGCCATTATACCCGCTTTAAATAACCAGCAAAACAATGCCCCGCTGCCCGGTGCCCGGCCGCTGAGTGCGGACGCCAGAAAGGGAAAAGCATTGTTTGTGTCAAACGGGTGCGTTGCCTGTCATACACAACAGGTGCGTAATGTGGCTATGGACAAGGTTTGGGGCAACCGCCCCAGTATTGCTGCTGATTATGCCGCTATCCACCGTACCGATTTCTGGAGAAATACCGCCACCCTGATGGGAACAGAGCGTACGGGTCCTGACCTGACCGATGTAGGCAACCGGCAACCCAGTAAAGACTGGAATTTAGTGCATCTGTATAATCCCAGAGCCGTAGTAAAAGAATCTGTAATGCCGGCGTATACATGGCTCTTCACTGTAAAAAAGGAACCCGCGACCGATGATGTAGTAGTTAATGTACCGGCAGGGTTCCTGAAGGGGATCGATGGAAAAATCATAGCTACTAAAGACGCGCTTTACCTGATCGCCTACCTCCAATCCCTGAAACAAACCCCACTTCCCGATGGCAGTTTGACCCCTGCTTTTTTATACAAATCTGAAAAAAAATCAGTACAGGGAAGCACCGGTGCAGCTCCTGAATTGGACGGCAAGGCTTTGTTCGCAGCCAATTGCCAGGCCTGCCACCAGGAGAACGGGGAAGGATTACCCGGTGCCTTTCCGCCATTAAAAGGTAGTGCGGTTGTACTGGGCGACGATCTGGAAAAATATGTAGACATTATTATGAATGGCTACGATGCCCGGGCTGAATATGGTGTAATGCCTTCTGTTGGAACGAATATGAATTTTACCGAAAACGAAGTAGCCGCAATTATTAACCATGAACGTACCAGCTGGGGGAATGATGGCAAAAAGGTAACCCCTGATGAAATAAAGAAAATTATAGCATTAGTAAAATCCAAAGCTTCAAAATAATGAAAAGAAAAATAACTATCCTGTTCTTGCTCATACTGCCGCAGCTGTCCGCAATAGCCTGCCCGGTATGTGAACGGAATCAGCCCCGCGTTTTAAAAGGGATTACACACGGCGCCGGTCCAGGCAGTAGCTGGGATTATGTAATTGTATGGGTTGCCGTGTTCATCGTACTGGGAACCCTGCTGCTATCAGTGAAATGGCTGATCAAACCCGGCGAAACAGCTGACACACACATTAAAAGGTCTATTCTAAATAACTCCTAAGATGCAAAGCAAAAGCATTGTATACATTTTTATTGATGATGACGCCCGGCCGGTTGCCTCAGTGGCAGCACCCGTAAGTTTTGAGCTGGATACCCGTAAACTCATCGACGGCGAACATGTGCTGAAGATCGTAAGCAAAGACCCAACCGGAAAAGAAGGCATCCGGAAGATTCCCTTCACCGTACGGAACGGTCCGTCCATTGCTATTGAAGGAATTAAAGAAAACGCTGTTGTAGATGGAATTGTACCGCTGATGATCAATGCATATGGTAAAGGGGATCAGAAATCTTTCCTGATAGAAGGCAGCGAAACACCGCAAAGCATCCCCGCATGGGTATGGATCCTCATCATCAGTTTTACAGGATGGGCCTTATTTTACCTGGCAAGGTATTTTTATATGACCTGATCATTTTTATTATGACTGAAAAAAAAGATATACGCACAATTGAAGATATCCGTAAACTGGTAGACACTTTTTACGCAAGAGTACAGGCTGATGCTTTGATTGGTCCCATTTTTAATACAGTGATCAAAGATAACTGGCCGGAACACCTGGACAAAATGTACCGCTTCTGGCAAACGCTGTTGCTGGGCAAGCATACCTACTACGGAGCTCCTTTTCCTCCGCACGCGCAACTGCCGTTAGAACAAAAGCATTTTGATGTCTGGCTGCATTACTGGCACAAAACAATAGATGAACTTTATTCAGGGCCTATTGCAGAAGAGGCTAAATGGAGAAGCAACAGGATGG
>DASVMC010000604.1:0-2445 GCA_036384555.1 Niabella sp.
TGTAAGTGTTGCGCCAAAGCTTCCGAATATTCTTCCAGTGCCGGGTCCGGTACCTGAGCGCCTTCTGTATACCCCACTCTTGCATGTATGTGATGGGCTTGTTTAATTGCGGCACGAACAGCCTCCTGCTGATCTTCCAGGTAGCTTTCAGAAACGCAAAACCAATGCGAAACATCCAGTGTTAGTTTTAACCGGGGATCCTTCTGTAGTACAGGATATACCGTATGTGCCCCATACGACCACTTATTCCGGTGCGTTTCCTGGTAAACGGGCATCCCGGATTCTTTTTCTACAGCGGCGCTTACTTCCAGGCATTGCTGTACTTGATCCTGTGTAAAGAATTCCCTTCCGGTTTGTGCACTTATGAAAAGCCGCTTTTTGATCTTTGTTGCCAGTGAGGCCAGTAACAACAGCTCCTTTCTTAAATGCATCAGGTAAGATGAAAAGTCCTGATAGGGGCGGATGACTGTCATCACAATTGAGCAATCAAGCGACAGATCGTTTAACAGCCTGACCGGCTCTTCTGTTGTGCCCTGCTCTCCAAAAGGGAACCATTCGATTCCTGAATACCCTGCATCCTTTACATTGTGCAGGAATTCAGGCCATGGAATCTTTTCTGAACCCCAGCGGGGGCAAAGAAATTTTATATCCAATACAATTTATTTATGATAGATCAATGGATTTTGCTCTTCGCTGTTCAGCGGATCACCTACTGATAGGGTTTGCAGATAGGTTTCCGGTAAAATATTAGGCTGACCATTGAACTGGTTGCCATCCGGCATGTACGCGCAGGTCATTGCACGCCGGTATCCGCTGGTCATATTCGCCCCGGCACCATGTATCGTTAACCCGTTATGAAAGGAACAGCTTCCGGCTTTCATTTTGGCAGAAACCGAATTGACCTTTTTGAACTGGGGATATACATCAAAAATACCATCCATGTTCTTACCGATCCCTTTGTTTTCAAAAGTGGTCTCTTTAAAGGAGCCCGGTATAAAATACAAACACCCATTCTCTAAAGTAGCATCATCCAGCGCTACCCAAATGGAAAGCGCTCTCCTATCAGAAAAAGACCAAAACGGCGTATCTAAATGCCAGGAGGTGGGATTTGCCCAGGGTTTTTTAAATAATGCCTGGTCGTGCCAGATCCTTATCCCGTCAACACCGGCCAGTTCGGCGGCCATTTTCCCGATCCGTTCATCCTTCATGATCTTTTCCACCTTTTTATTCGTTTGCCAAAGATTGAGTAACTGGTCAAAGACCTTGGAGAAATATTCGGCGTCTTCGTTAATACCATCATCCATTCCTACTTTAATAGCCTGCCCGGGAATTTTTATTCCGTTACGTTCGGCAATGGCCTCAGTAACAACAACCCGCCATTCTTCCAGTTCTTCCGGCGACAGGAAATCATCAATGACCAGAAAGCCATGCTGCTGATAATAATTGATCTGTTCTTTTGATAATTCATTTTTCATATTCTTATTATTTTAGTCAGAGGTCTTTTAGTTAATACCCCGGATTCTGAACCAGTTGTTTATTTAAATTCATTTCATTCTGGGGAATAGGATATAAGAGCTTGTCCTGTGTTACTGTAAAAGACTGCGGCAGCATATAAGGGAATTGCTGTTTGGCTTTGGCGCCGTAGGCTGTCATTACAGGAATTGCCTGGTCTGTACGGATCAGGTCCTGCCACCTTTTATTTTCAAATGCCAGTTCCCGTCTGCGTTCCAAGGCTATGGCGGCACGTAATTGCGTCTGATCCGTTGTAGTAATTGCATGATCTGCATTTCCAAAAGCACGCTGGCGGATCTGGTTGAGGTATATTAATGCCTGACCCGGAGCACCTGTTTCATTCAGGCCATCTGCCAGCATCAGCAATACATCGCCATAACGGTATAAAGGCCAGTTCTGATCTGTATTCTGGTTAAGATTCGGGTAAGGGGGATAATAATATTTTCTGCTGAAATACTTTACAACAGCCCCGGGCTTTGGTGTATAATTCACAACACTTGCCACCGTATCTGCCACAAAATCCTGGTTATCGTTCATATGTCCTGCCACCACTGCAACTGAAGCATCCAAACGGCTATCCCCTGCTTCAAATACATTCATCAGGTCGTCGGAAGGGATATCCCATCCGCCATAGCCGTTCACATTAAAGTTTACACCCAGCAAAAGCGTAGTTGAGGGCATATTGGGTATAAAGCGGTACACAAATGCGCTAGACTGACCGGTTGTACCAGACTGGTACTGTACGTCCAAGATCAGCTCTTTATTTTTACTGGCCAGCTTGTTGGTGGGATTAAAAATATCCCGGAAGTTTGTCAAAAGCGTATAGCCCATTTTAGTAACTTCCTGAAGCAAGGGTACGGCGCTGGCATAATCTTTCCGCTGCATATAAACCGCCGCCAGCTCAGTTGTTGCAACTCCTTTGTTGATGCGGCC
>DASVMC010000605.1:0-4032 GCA_036384555.1 Niabella sp.
TTCAAAAAGGTTGTATTCTACAATACTGTTACTGGTGGAAAGACTAAACCCGCTTAAGCCAAACTGCAGGGTTTCGGCTCCGTTTGCCCCGCCCTGGTCCGGGAAATTATAGAAGTAATTGTGATGAATATGCAGGCGCTCAGCAATCTGGCTGCCTGCTCCCCTGATTGCCAGAATGCGTCCCATGCTGTTTTTGTTCTGGAACGTATTATAGTCAATTTCATGATCATTCCCCGCAATGGTAAGGTACTCTCCTTTACCCGGTGTTTCAAAGATATTCTGTGTCCAGCGGCAGAAGCGGGTTCCTGCGGCAGAACGTGCGTGGGATGCAGCGTGGGTAAACCGGAAACCTTTGATGACCACATAGGCAGCAGGACTTACCAGATTAAAGCCTCCCTTACCGGTGATCGTAACACCGCCGATTGTTTCCGCCCGGATCAGGACCGGATCTTCCCGGCTACCCGAACTACTGATCTTTATATCCTCACCGGTAGTATAGGTTCCGTTCTTTACAATAATGACCGTACCCGGCCGGGCCTTATCAATTGCCTTTTGCAACTCTTTTACCGAAGCAACAGTAACCGGCGTTGCCATCAAAACAGCTGTAACATGGACCAATAAAGCAGTAAAAAAATATTTTAACATTATACCTGTTTATATATTTCAATCAGATGATCCCTAAAACAATGCTTTCCCTTCCTTTAATCTTACCAGACGCAGCAAGGCTTCCAGGTAATAATAATCCGCATAGCTCAACGGTACATCCACCTCGCTGTCTGACGGTTTGGAACCAGTGCTGTGTAATAAAATGAACCCAAAATCTTTTCCAACAGGTGCCCGGTACTGATTGGTGATATTTGTCAGGATCTTTTCTGCAAGTCCTCTGTAATAAGCTCCTTTTTTACTATAGGTGCTCAGTTCCAGTAACCCGGACGCCATAACCGCCGCTGCCGAAACATCGCGCGGTTCGTTGGGGATCCCCGGTGCATTAAAATCCCAGTAAGGAACCAGGTCCTTTGGCAGATTGGGATGGTTAAATATAAAAAAGGCAATATGCTCTGCGTGTTTCAGGTATTTCGGGTCCCTTGTTTCGCGGTAGCACATGGTGTAGCCGTACAGGCCCCAGGCCTGGCCCCGCGCCCAGGCAGATGCATCTGAATAGCCCTGGTGGGTGGTTCTTTTAATGACCTTACCCGTTGTTGAATCATAGTCTACCACATGGAAGGAGCTGTAATCTTTCCGGAAATGGTTCTGCATAGTCTTATTGGCATGGCTCACCGCAATATTGTAACAGGTTTTATCGCCTGTAAGTTTTGACGCTTCAAACAGCAGTTCCAGGTTGAGCATATTATCGATGATCACCGGGTAATCCCATTTTTGTTTATTATGATCCCAGGAGCGGATGACGCCGGTGGTCTTATTGAACCGTGTGCTCAATGTTTTGGCTGCCTGGATCAGCACCTCTTTGTAATGCGCATCCTTTGTAAGCCGGTAACCGTTGCCCACGCTGCAATACACTTTAAAACCCATGTCGTGCGTGCCGCCATTCCATTGTTCTTTTTCGATATTTGCCGTAAACTCTCCGGCCTGTTTTTTCCATTCCGCGTTTTTAGAATACTCGTATAAGTACCATAATACTCCCGGAAAGAAACCAGACGTCCAGTCGCCGGATTTTACCAGGCGCAGCTGATCCTTTTCAATGGTTCTCGGAGACACCAGCTCTTTTGATCCGTTCTTCGCTTTGTCAATTGCTGCCAGCATTACCTGGGTCTGCCGTTGCGCGTCCCGGAACACTGCGGGAATATTGAGTTGCTGTGCCTGCACAGTGCCTGTTACGACCAATGCAATTGCGATGGCAAATAGCTTATTTTTCATCTTGCTGTTTTTTTATCAGTTGTAGTTCCAGCGGGCGCATCAGCACCTGCTTTGTAATTGCCTCCGGCTGCATCACTATCCGGTGTACGCCGGGTTTTAATTGTATACTACCCAGTTCCCGGTCATCTATCTGTTCGCCTTTCGCTGTTGGTTCAATCACTTCGGTAGCCAGCAGCTTCCCATCCAGCAGGATATTACAGGTACCACCGGTATGAACATCCCGGATCCCTTTCAGCACCACCCGGTATCCGGCATCCGTTTCAATTCTAAAATTCCACCCGATGGTTTGTGTTGTCGACTTCCAGCCATCTACATAATAGCGGTTTGTTTTCCCATCGCCAAACCCAAACCCTTTTCCGGTTAACGTGGCATCAAAAGCCAGCATCCGCGTCAGCGGTATATTAGGCGCCAGGTAACGGACCGTATCAAATTTTCCGGGTGTAGTCAGTTCTAATACAACAACTGTGTTTACGGTATCCGGTGCCTCTTTGGGAAGTTCAATCATTAAATCTTTTTTATTGGCACGGCTTACCGGCAAAGACTTCATTTTATTGGTTAGCAAATACGCCTTTTTATAAGCAGACAATACTCCGCCCACGTATAGTTTTCCATCGGCTGGATAATGAAATACATGCAGGTATATTTTCCCGGGCCTTGCCGTGCTGACGCCCCAGCTTTGCATCGGTAAGGGAGTGGCATGTGTTCCATAAATACTTTCGCCGTTTTGCTGCATCCAGCTGCCAATGCCTTTTAAGATCGACTGGTCCTCAGGAGCAATTTCGCCGTTACCCATCGGTCCTACGTTCATCAGCAGGTTACCGCCTTTAGCAGCTGCACTTGCCAGCAGCCGGATAAAATGGCCAACAGGTTTATGCGAATGATCAAATTTACTGTATCCATAGCTTTCGTTGGTAGTGGGAATGGCTTCCCAATCACCGGTTACCGGGTAAAACTCGGCCGGCCGGTCGGCCGTATTCTTATAATCACCAAAATTATTTTCAGTGCTCCTTACCAGGCGGCCGTTTACCACCACGTTCGGATCCGCTTTCCGGATGGCTTCCAGGATGCGGATATTTTCAGACAGCGGTAATTTATGTGGCGTATCAAACCATAAAATATCCGGATGATATTTTTGGATCAGTTCCAGTATCTGGGGAATGGCTTTTTCATCAACATATTTCTGTGCCTTCTTTAATAAATCCGGATGTAGGTTATACCAGTTAAGTCCACCCTGTAGTTGCAGATCGCCTCCGGGATTTTTATATTCCCAGTCATTACCCGGTGCATCGGGATGCTCCCAGTCGAAAGCATGTGAATAATAAAACCCGAACTTCAATCCCTGTTTTTTACAGGCTGCCCTTAATGCCTCCATCAGATCTGTTTTGAACGGGGTTTGCTCGGTAATATTAAAATCAGAAACGCTGGAAGGATACATAGCAAAGCCATCATGGTGCTTCGCCGTAATGATGAAATAACGCATACCTGCATTTTTGGCATCGGCGATCCATTCATCGGCATTAAATTGCACCGGGTTAAACTGATGCGCCAGCTCGAGGTACTCTTTACGCGTAATTTTTTCCTTGCGCATCAGGTGCTCGGCATAGCCATCCACTTTTTTACCCTTCCACTCCCCGCCTGGCAGGGAGTAAATTCCCCAATGTACAAACATTCCGAATTTAGCGGCGCGCCACCATTGTATACGCTGGTCATGATTCTTCATGGAAGCACTCCACCAGCCGTTTAATGCATTATTCACCGCCCGTGCATCACGCGCGCCACCTTCCTTATTAAACATATCCCTGTCCTCATCCCCCTTTACCTGCGCAATGGAAGTAAATGCACAAAGCCCCAGCATCAGGCATAAAAACCATTTTTTCATTTACATTATTTTTTAGCCAGCAGCGCGGATAGCATGATTATGAAAAACGAGCACCAACACTTCACACTACTTCCTGTTCTTATTTTTCAAGCCATATCAGCGGATTCCTTACCGGCAGGTTGCGGATCACTTCTTCTACTTCCGGAAAGTGGTCCAGCCGCATCCAGGTATTCAGCCATTGCTGGTTGTCAAATACCCCGGCTCCTAATACCAGTGCCGGCTGGGCTACGGGCCAATCATTCCAGTGCATCACATCCTGCTTAAAAGGCCATTTTGTT
>DASVMC010000606.1:0-2891 GCA_036384555.1 Niabella sp.
AAGGGTGTTCACCTCTTCCCATACCGAACAGAGAAGTTAAGCCCCTTATGGCCGATGGTACTGCACCACAATGCGGGAGAGTAGGTAGCTGCCATTCTTATTGAAAGCCTCACAATACTGTGAGGCTTTTTTGTGCACTTATATAAGCAGAGCCCTTCGATTTACCCGGAGGGCTTTTTTGTGCAGATCCACCAGCAAATGATACTTAAAAGCGCTTATGGAATGCTGCCGGACTACGGAATGGACCCGCTAAGAAGCAACAACACATGAATTGGCCTGATATTGGCAGGTTGACATTAAGAAGATGCATAGGATTTAGATATGAATTGATCACAAAAAGCAGTATTTATGAAAAATGAAAATGAACAGTTTACTATTGCCGCACCAGTAAATGGTAAACAACAGCAAATTCTGGTAACGACTGCTGAAACGACGGATGGCGCTGAGTTTTATATCTGTAAGGTAGATCAGGATGAAGTTACCCAGGTTCGGAAAGATATGGAAGGCTGGAAGCAGATCTGGGGCAACCTGCCGGAAGAGGAAGCCCAGCACATCGGCAGCTTAATTGATGCTTATCTTAAAAAGAATAAAATCACTACCTGATCTGCCGGATCGTAAAAGACGTGTAACAGATGCTTAAAATGCGTTAATTTGCGTGTTTAAAACCGCAGAATGAATCAATTGAAATACAGCCTGTTACTAAGTGCCTTTCTGGGTGTCACCTTTTTAAATGCACAGGATACCACACAGTATATTGTCCCTGGCAGGGTTAATGCGGCCATGCAGGAGCAAAAGCCCTATGTAGTATTGATTTCTATTGATGGATTCCGGCATGATCTTGCGGATAAGTACAATGCAACCTTCTTAAAAGAAATGCGGGAAAAGGGAGTGGCGGCTCCTTCTATGAAACCCTGCTTTCCTTCATTAACGTTTCCCAATCATTATTCTATTATTACCGGCTTATATCCTTCGCATCATGGCCTCGTAGATAATTCATTTTATGACGCCCGGAAAAACGCCTACTATAAAGTAAGCGATAAAAAAGCAGTTGAAGATTCTTCCTGGTATGGAGGCGAACCTCTTTGGGTGTTGGCAGAAAAGCAGAAAATGGTTACGGCCAGCTTTTATTGGGTAGGCTCGGAAAGTCATATTGATGGGATCCCGCCTACCTATTATTATAAATACAATGAAGCCATTCCTGTAGACCGGCGTGTTGAAATTCTAAAAGAATGGTTACAGAAGCCGGCAGCTGTGCGGCCTCATTTGATCACCTTTTATTTTCCGCAGGTAGACCACGAAGAACATATGCACGGTGTAGATACCCCGGAAACAGAAAATGCGGTGCATCTGGTGGATGATGCTATTCGTAAAATGTATGAAGCATGCCAATCAACGGGTCTGCCGGTTAATTTTGTAGTAGTATCAGACCACGGGTTTGCAAACCTGGATACCGCGAAGATTGTTCCGGTCCCGGCAATAATTCAGCTGATTGATACCAGTAAGTTTCGTATTGCGGGAGGGGGCACTATGATTCATTTGTACGCAAAAAATAAGGCAGACATAAAACCGGCTTATAAACGGTTACGTGCACAAAGCGAGTTTACAACATGGCTTACGGTAAAAACACCCCGAAGCTGGAAATACCGTAAGAAGCATGACCGGTATAACCGCATTGGGGATCTGTTATTAACCCTGGCACCGCCACAGTATTTTTATTTTGGCGGGAGAAAATCTTTGGGAGCGCATGGTTTTGATAACCGGTTGCCCGAAATGCAGGCCACGTTTTATGCATGGGGGCCTGCGTTTAAAGAACATTATAAGATCGGCTCCTTTAATAATATTGATGTCTATCCTATGTTGGCAGAATTGCTGGGACTAACGGTTGAGCAGCCGATCGACGGCAGTGCAAAAAAACTCAGGAAAATACTCAAATAATGCAGACCCGTTTGGAGCTATCCCGGTTATAGACCAATAGGAACGTAACCGATGTCATTGAAAAAGGAAATGAAGCCGATAGCAGCGGGTGCTTCCATTTTTGTTCATAAATACCATTGCGGGTTCTCCGGAAATATTTTTATTTTTGAACAGTTGCGGACAGGTAATGACGCAATACGAAAAAGTTAACAGATCTAAACAGGAATTGATCAATGGCAAAAGAAGTGGTAGTACCAAAGACAGGAGCTGAATATAACGAAGATAGTATTAAAAGCCTGGACTGGAGAGAGCATATCCGGCTTCGCCCGGGTATGTATATTGGAAAACTAGGGGATGGGAACAGCCCGGATGATGGAATTTATGTACTGGTAAAAGAAGTGATGGATAATTGTATTGATGAATACATGATGGGCTATGGGAAAACCATAGAGCTCAGCATTAAAGACAATACGGTTACTGTACGTGATTATGGACGGGGTATCCCTTTAGGAAAAGTAGTGGATGTAGTAAGTAAGATTAATACCGGTGCAAAGTATGACAGTCGTGCTTTTCAGAAGTCTGTTGGTCTGAACGGCGTAGGTACCAAGGCGGTGAACGCACTGAGTAATTATTTTAAAGTGCTTGCTGTACGTGATGGAAAGGAAAAAGGGGCAGAGTTTGAAAGAGGAGTTCTGAAAAATGAAAGTAAAGAAACAAAAACGTCATCCGATAATGGTACGCTGGTCACTTTTGTGCCGGATAATACCATTTTCAAAAATTTTAAATTTTACCCGGAGTTCCTGGAGAACCTGATATGGAACTATTGCTTTCTGAATGCAGGGCTGAAGATTATTTTCAATGGTAAATCGTATATCAGCCGCAATGGTTTGCTGGACCTGCTACAGCGTAAGACCAATGAAGATGAGATCCGGTACCCGATCATCCACCTGAAAGGAGAAGATATAGAACTAGCGGTT
>DASVMC010000607.1:0-4881 GCA_036384555.1 Niabella sp.
TTGCCAGGGTCTTAATATCTAATTTTCTGTCAGAATAAGGAGTATGCCCATGGCCCTGCATTTCAATGGCAATTACTTTCCTTGTTTTCGACAGCTCAGGTATCAATTGCGCCCAGTTCATGCCGATCGTATAAAATGCCCCATGCAACAGGATAACAGGTCTTCCTTCTCCGTATACCTCATAATATACCTTGATGCCGTTAACCGGTGCATAGCCACTGACAGCAGGTTTATTGGTTTGTGCATCTAAGTGAAGCACACAAAATAAAAGCATGCCCACCAGTACCAATAATTTAAATTCTTTGCTTTTTTTTATTATGGTCTTCATGATTTTTTGCTTTTTAATAATGTTTCCAATTCGCTCAAGGTCATTGTGAAGCCTTCTTTGAAGCCCATTTCGATCATCTTTTCCATACGTTCCAGGGAATCATTGTATATCGTTATGCTTACTTTGGTTATTCCATTGTGTTCACTGAAATTCAGATCCCAGTTTGAACCAGGCAACTGGGGGTTTTCGTCTTTGTCGGCAAATACGCTGACAAATGCAAAGTTGGTTTTCGGGCTTATGGAAGTATAGTCTTGTATCTGCCAGTTTTTTTGCTGTCCGTCCGGACTTACCATTGCATAAAACCTTCGTCCGCCAACTGTGAAGTCCATCGATTTGGTTTCCGACATCCAGGGTTTGGGAGCCCACCACTGGTCAAGGATTTCCTGTTTTGTAAATGCGTCCCAGACCAGGTCAAGCCCGGCATCGAACTCCCTGGTTACGTATACTGTTTTGGTTGCTTTGTCAACTGTAAAGTCAAATTGTAAACTGTTCATTTTTTATTTTTTTTCATTGTGGATAATATACTGTCTAACTGATTAAACCGGGTTTCCCAGATCTTTCTGAATTGTTCCAACCACTTATCTATCTCTTTCATTTTGTCAATTTCCAGGGAGTAATAAATCTCCCGTCCTTTTTGTTCCTGTTTTACAAGTTCGCATTCGGTCAGAATGCGTAAATGTTTTGACACTGCCTGTCGTGTCGTGTTGAAGTTGTCGGCAATGGCATTCGGTGTCATTGCCTGTAATGCAATTAAAACGATAATAGCTCGTCTTGTCGGGTCCGCGACTGCCTGAAAAATATCTCTGCGCATCTGTCTGTTATTTTAATGAAACTGATCGGTTGCAAATATATGTGCAACTTTTCGGTTTCGCAATTTTATTTTCATTTTTTTTAATTTTTCCCTGAACCATAAAATAATAACAGGATGTACCGCTTACTCTATGCCTTGCTCCGCAAAGCCAAAATGGGTATATTTAAGAACCCTAAACTGTTTTATGAAGCACTGCATGATAGTATGCATACTGTTCTTCGCTTTTTCCGGAGGCTATGCACAACCAACTGGTAACGTTGCCATCGGTGATGTATTGTTCGATGCACAATTTGCAAAACGCCCGGTTCCGGTGGTAACCGGCAAACTGCTGCATATCAGTCCCGATGAATTAAAGAAAACGGTAGTCAGTTATACCCTGGTTACCCTCTTCGGACAGGAGAAGAACATTGCCCAGGTAGGGGCCGACGGAAGTTTCCGGCTTAATCTGTCCTACCCGCTTCCCTACCAGCAAATATGGCTTAGTGTAGGAGATTTTTTTTATGCCGGGGTGTATGCCAATAAGGACCTGCATGTAGAACTGGATATTGCCAAAATAAAAGCATCGGGCAAAGAACTTGATTTTAATGGTGAAGGTGTGAGGTACCTCGGCACAGACGGTCCTATGAATGTTTATATGAATGACTACGTGCTTTTCAGGCGGCCGGAACAACTGGCACTTAGCGCAAGAATGCAGCGTATCCCACGGTCGCGCAATCCTGTAGCCGCTGACGTGCTTTCCGCCTATGGACCCGTTTTTGATTCATTGAAAATGATACAGGATGATTATACCGCTACGCATCCTTCGCCCTATGCCTGGCTGCTTGAGAATGAGCGCATATCTGAATACTATGGCCAGATCAGTGTTTGCTACTGGGGGCATACTATGGAGAATACACTGTTTGACAAGCTAAAAAAACATCCGGTATACCTGATTTCCAACAACAGCACGGGGTATTACCGGTACCTGTCTACTTACATGCGCTTTATTCCCGCAAACAGCGGCAAGGCCGGCGGGCATGATGCGGAACAGCGCTTTGAAAAAAGCATCCATTTTTTTGACAGCGTTTTTGTCCCATCCACAGCAGATATCATGAAGCTGCAGTTGAACGACAGCAAAGACATAGCAGAGCAGAAATACACACTGCTACAGCTATTGCCCGGCATACACACCAACTGGTGCCGTGCGATAGCAAAAAAAACCTATGCGCAGACCATCGAAAAAATAGCTGCTGTTAACAAAGCATTATCCAATACAGGAAATTCCGTTACGGCGGCAGGTTTCGGCAAACCGGCGCAGCAGACTGCTTTTGGCGCTTCGCTGTACAAGGTTTCTAATATGAAGGTGACTGATTTCCTGGCCAACCTCAGGAAGAGTTTTGCAGGCAAAGCAATTATATTCGATCTATGGGCTACCTGGTGCGGCCCCTGCCTGGGAGAAATGCCACACAGCAAGGAACTACAGCAGCATTCGAAAGACCTCCCGGTGGTGTTTGTATATGTATGCACTTCCAACAGCTCCGATGAAGACAAATGGAAAAGGAAAATCGGCGAACTGAAATTGCCCGGTATTCATTTCTTCATAGATGAGAAGCTCGATGCGGAATTGTCGAAATATTTTTCTTTCAGCGGATACCCGGGCTATGCATTCATTGACCGGAATGGTGTGTACAAGGCCGGAGCCATTAAATGGATTTCAGATATTAAAGACAGGGCCGCGCTGGCTGCATTGGTTAACTAAGGTTCTTCAGGTAGCTTCCCACACACTGTCATACGCATTCCACGGGTTTGGATGAAGGTGGATATCAGCCTGGAAAATGCTGACGGCTTCCTGCAGGTGCCCGTTATTGAGTTGCTCGTATCCGCAGCTATCTTTTAATGGTTCTATGTGATGAAAGGAGAGTTTATCGTTAAAGTGGCAGATACCACTTTTACTTTACAACCAGGCGATTCCGCTTTTGCACCCCGTACCATTCCGCACACGTTTGCAAAGATCGGCGAAGAAGAAGGCCAGATGCTCGTGCTCTTTCAGCCTGCCGGTATGATGGAGGCATTCTTTAAAGAAATGAGCAAACTGGGAGCCACTATTCCCGCCAACCAGGAACAAACCTTGAAAGACCTCTGGAAACGGCATGGAATGGAAATCGTAGGCCCGCCCCTGAAAGTACAAAAGCATGAGTGTTTTTGCGGACTTATGCGTCAATTCAGATTTTTAGATATGATGCATTTTAATATGTATTTTAATTTCATCTAATTATTCCATCTTAAAGCCTCTTTTCATTAAATAATATCTGGAATTTTTACTAAAATTCTAAAGAAAAGGTATTATCTTAAAGGCAGCATTCCGGATATCATACTTATTTATTTCAGAATATTAAGGCATAAACCGCAGTTTACGGCATAAAGACGCATCACGATAAATTTTATTTATTCAGGATGAATCCATTCAGGAAGCTGTCCGAAATATCGATCACCCATATCCCCTCCCCACATACCGGGTTCAACTCTTTGTATCAATCTCCTATCATTTAAACCATTTGTAATCCTAAAACTTCCCGCTATGAAGAAACACTTTTCATTCATGCTGTTTGCATTCCTTGCATGCTCTCTTGCATCGTATGCACAAACCAGCGTAAGAGGTACCATTACCGATTACGCCAACAAAACGCCGCTGGCCGGGGTCAGCGTGCAGGTAAAAGGAGGTAAGGCCGCCGCCGTTTCGGGCAGTGATGGCAGCTACCTCATTTCCGTTCCTGCTAACGCCACCACACTGGTCTTCGAGATGACCGGCTACCAGACACAGGAAACCGCCATCAGCGGCCGCAGGGTCATTAATATGCAACTGGAAGCCAGCTGGCAGTCACTCAATGATGTAATGGTGGTTGCCTATGGCACTGCCAAAAAAGCGAGCTATACAGGCTCCGCTTCCACGCTCAAACAAAAAGATATTGGTGATGTGCCTGCTACTTCTTTCCAGAATGCACTGGTGGGCAGAGCAGCGGGGCTGCAGGTAACCACCTCCAGCGGCGAGGCCGGCGCCACACCCAGCATACGCATCAGGGGTATCGGCTCCATGAACGCGAGCAATGAACCTTTGTATGTGATAGACGGCGTGCCTGTGATCTCGGGCGACCAGGGCGCGCTGAGCAATTCCTATATAGGCTCCAACAACGTAATGAACACCATCAACCCCGCAGATATTGAAACCATTACCATACTGAAAGATGCGGCCGCTTCCTCACTGTATGGTTCAAGGGCTGCCAACGGTGTTGTGGTGATCACCACCAAACGCGGTAAAAAAGGAAAGCCTTCCGTACACCTGTCTTCCTCCATCGGCATAACACCTTCATGGGCTACGGATAACTATGAAGTGGGCGGCGTACAGGAGCAGATCAATATGCTGTACAGGATCCTTTACGATAACAAAACATCTGCCGGGCAAACCGCCGCCCAGGCCAATACCTATGCACTCGGACAGCTGAATACCAAATTCAACAAGCACGGTTACAAATTTGCCACGGCAGGTACCGCGCTTTCCGATAATGTGAACATCAGCGGCATGACCGATGGCCTGGTAAACCGCGAAGGAACTTATTTTAATTGGGATGATGCTTATTTCAGAACGGGCATTTACCAGACGAATGACCTCTCTGTAAGCGGAGGTGATGATAACACCACTTACTATACTTCCTTAAACTATACAAAAGACCAGAACAGGATCACGATCAATAAACTCGACCGTATT
>DASVMC010000608.1:0-3724 GCA_036384555.1 Niabella sp.
CTGTATTCCGGCGCAAAATTGACTATTACCAACCCGGTGCAACTTTCGCAACCACAGATATAAATACGGTGGTTAAACAGGGTTTAATGACGGTTGTAAAAGAGTATATCAGGCAATGTAACAGTTCGTTAATGAAATTTAAAACCAACGTTCAGCAACTGGGTACTGCTTATTCACCGGATCTGAGCAGACTGGATGCGATCCGGTCAGACAACTGGAAGGATTTTATGCTGTCGCAATGGAAATTGGATACTGCTGTAAGCGGTGATCTGAACGGAGATCATATTCCCGATCTTGTTTTTGTGGCAAGTGCGCCCAAGTTAGGGGGCAATACCGCCATTACAAAACGCATCATTACGATCTTACTGAAGGACAGTGCCAACCGTTATCATCATTTAACCAGCAGCCTGTCGGCCATTGCCACCGAGTTTGATAACAATATTTATTTTTCAGGTATTGCCATTAAAAAAGGTATTTTAATTGTGGAACATGAGTATATCCGCGGCGGATGTACCCAAAAATACCGTTATCAAAACGGCAATATCTATTTGATAGGATACAACAGTATTACCGGGGATGCGGCCTCATCAGAAAGTACGGACTATAATCTGATTACCGGCGAGAGAATAACGGAGCATAACCAGTACCTGGATGAGAACGATGAGCCGGTTGATAAAAAGAAAGTGGACCGGGAGGAAATAAAGCCACGGCAATTGCTCACAATAGCAGCAACACCTTTTGCGGATTATGAACCCCGTTCAGGCGATTGATGGCTCTTTACGCTGAAAGCATTTTCCTGTCTGTTGCAGGTGTTATCAAACCGGACCATCCATTATAAAGCGGCAACCTCAAAAACTTACTTCAGGAAATGGACTGTACCGGTTACAGGAACCTGAAGAGAATCCGCTGATTTTATCTATTTTTATAGCATCCTTCGGTATATGATGCAATTTTCAGGAAAACAATTATGGAAGAACTATTCCGGCATTTTGTTGTTGCTGGCAGGGATGCTTGCCGGCGGTCTTGTGGGTGTGCTGTTTCCGGAAGTGGTCATTTACCTGAAGCCGGTCGGGGATATTTTCCTGAATCTTCTTTTTGTTACCGTGATCCCGCTGGTTTTTTTTGCCATAACCACCTCGGTGGCATCTATTGAACAGAAGCACCAGCTGGGCAGGGTATTGGGAGCAATGGCAATCACTTTTCTGGTCTTTATCCTGCTGTCGGCCCTGTTTACTGTTTTGGTGGGATATCTTTTCCCGATGGGAAAGCTGAGCCTGCAGGCAGTTCCCGTAACGGAACACCTGGAAAAGCAGGAGTCCTGGGGTCAGTTACTGGTGAATTTTTTTACTGTAGGAGAATTTTATCAGCTGCTTTCCAGGAAAAATATGCTGGCCTTGCTGGTATTTTCGTTCCTGCTGGGAACAGCGGTTCGCCAATCCGGTCGTGTAGCCCAACCGTTCCGGGATTTTTTGATGGCAGGGAATGAAGTACTAAAAAACCTGTTGCTGCTGATCATGAAAATAGCGCCGGTTGGTCTGGGTGCTTATATTGCCTACCAGGCGGCTGACCTGGGTCCACAGTTATTTGGGCTGTATGCCCGCCCGATGGCTTTGTATTACGGAACCGGTCTTTTATATTTCTTTATTTTCTTTACACTCTATGCTTTTGCCGGTAATGGCCGCACAGGGGTGCGCTTATTCTGGAAAAATAATATCCTGCCCTCGCTTACCGCGGTGAGCACCTGCAGCAGTTTGGCTACAATGCCGGCGAACCTGGTAGCTGCAGAGCGCATCGGTATCCCGGCTTCTATCGCCAATGTGGTCATTCCTTTAGGCACTTCGTTGCATAAGAACGGCTCATCCATTTCTGCAATTGTAAAGATCTATGCGGTATTCCAGGTGATGGGCTGGGATCTTTTTGAGCCCCGGAACCTTTTAATTGCCCTGGGTATTACGGTCCTGTGCAGTATTGTGGAAGGCGGTATCCCCAACGGAGGATATATAGGCGAGTTACTGATGATTGGAGCATACCATCTTCCCCAGGAAGTTGTGCCGCTGGTAATGATTATCGGAACGCTGGTAGACCCCCTGGCAACCATATTAAATGCAACCGGAAATACAGTAGCCGCTATGGTGGTAACAAGACTGGTTGGTGAAAAATTTACCCCTCCTGCCGTATCCGGTTCCCCACAGCGTGGAGAGGAGCTTGCTCCTTAATGCAGATCTGCACCTTGTTTCACGGATTTTTTTTGAAAATGTGGATAACTTATCCCAAAATACGCCTATTACCTGATTGTTTTTTATAAGTTGATAATTAGCGAATTATAAAAAAATAACAGTTTAGAGAAAGAGTATTTACACAAAAAAGGCCGATATTTACACCTGTTTTGCACATGTATCCACAATATATTCACATGAAAAACTCCCAAACAATCGTTAAATCCTGTGAAACGTGCTGCTGTACTGTGTTTTAGCCTGTTTTAATTTGTGGATAAATGAATCGGTGTTAAATTTGGTCTGTAAGTGGGAAAAAGTGTTATTTTGTGTTAGTTTAGCAAAAAGATTAAAATTTTCCGGTTTATGACAGGTTTTCTCGGTGAATTCGAGGTAACAATAGACTCAAAAGGACGCTTCCTTTTGCCGGCTGGCTTTAAAAAGCAGCTGCAACCGGAGGATGCGGATCGGTTTGTCATAAACAGGGGTTTTGAAAAATGCCTGAGCCTTTACCCGCTTAGTTCATGGAGCCCCCTTGCAGAACGGATAAATGCGCTGAATGATTTTGATCCGAAAGCCCGTGCCTTTAAACGGTATTTTTTGAATGGAGCTACTCTTGTAGAACCGGATACCGCCGGAAGATTATTGCTGCCGGCAAATCTGAAAGAGTATGCAGCACTTGAAAAAGATATTGTATTGGTACCTGCAGGCAATCGTATGGAAATCTGGAATACGGCTAAATACAAAGAGTTCTTTGATTCGTTCTCACCAGAATCATTCAGTGATCTGGCTGCCCAGGTAATGGGAGGTGGAATAGGTTGATCTGTTTAAACAGTAATAAGTTTAAAGTCGGGCGTATGGCAAAGAATAGAAACACGGAAAAACAGAGCGACCTGCCAGCCGGTCAGCCCGCCAGCTATCACATTCCTGTTCTCCTTCATGAAGCTGTGGAAGGACTGCATATAAAACCCGACGGGATTTATGTGGATGTCACTTTTGGTGGCGGTGGCCACTCAGCAGCAATATTGCAGCAGCTGGGGCCCGGTGGCCGGCTGGTGGCTTTTGACCAGGATGCTGATGCGGCATGCAATTTACCGGATGATAAAAGAGTGTTGTTTATTCCGCAGAACTTCCGGCACCTGAAACGTTTTTTGCGGCTGCATGCCATCAGCAAGATAGATGGTTTACTGGCAGACCTGGGTGTAAGCAGCCACCAGTTTGATGAGGCAGCCCGGGGGTTCAGCACACGTTTTAATGCGGATATGGATATGCGGATGGACAGAAGACAGCAGCAAACGGCATTTGATGTGGTGCAAACCTATTCTGAGCGGGATTTGCACCAGCTGTTTGAGCAATATGGTGAAGTGACCAATTCGAAAACGCTGGCAAAAACAATCGTTGAGCTGCGGACCAGTGTTTCGCTAAAAACAGTAGATGGTTTTAAGAATGCACTACGCGCCGTTGTTAAGGGAAATCCGAATAAATATTTCGCACAGGTTTTCCAGGCATTG
>DASVMC010000609.1:0-3770 GCA_036384555.1 Niabella sp.
AATTAGCTCCTTTCAGTCCCAGTACATTGCGTGCATATTCAATAGCAGCCATCTGCATACCCAAACAAATGCCAAAGAACGGTAACCCATCCTCACGTGCATATTTTACGGCGGTGATCTTTCCTTCAATACCCCTTAAACCAAACCCCGGGGCGACCAATAACCCATCGAGCCCGCTCAGTTTTTCTGCTACATTTTCCGGGGTGATGTATTCACTATGTACGTTAATGATCTGCACCTGGCACTCATTAACAGCGCCCGCGTGCACAAAGGCTTCCAGAATGGATTTATAGGCATCCTGCAGCTCCAGATACTTACCGATCAGCCCGATGCGGACAACAGATTTAGGATACTTTAATTTATCCAGGAAAGTTCGCCATTTACTTAATTCCGGTTCATGGTATTCAGTAATGCCCATGATCTTTAACACGGTCAGATCCAGCTTCTCGCGGAGCATGGCCATGGGTACCTCATAAATGGTAGACTGATCTGCGGATTCAATCACAGCTTCCTGGCGGACATTACAGAACAATGCGATCTTACGGCGCAGGTCCGGCGTCAGCGGTTTCTCCGTTCTGCAAACGATGATATCCGGACGAACGCCCTCCTGGCTCAGCATCCGTACGCTATGCTGTGTAGGCTTGGTCTTCAGTTCTTTTGCGGCTTTTAAATAAGGAATCAGCGTCAGGTGGATCACTACAGTATCCTCATCCGGCAGTTCCCACTGTAACTGGCGGATCGCCTCCACAAAGGGCAGGCTTTCAATATCGCCAATAGTGCCGCCAATTTCCGTGATCACCACGTCGTACAGACCGGTGGTTCCCAGCTCCATCATCCGGCGTTTGATTTCATTGGTAATATGGGGCACCACCTGTACTGTCTTGCCCAGGTAAGCGCCCTCACGCTCTTTATTAATAACCGTCTGATAGATGCGGCCTGTAGTTACATTGTTCGCCTGGGAGGTAAAAATGTTCAGGAAACGCTCATAATGCCCCAGGTCCAGGTCCGTTTCCGCCCCGTCCTCCGTTACGTAACATTCTCCGTGCTCGTAAGGATTTAAAGTACCCGGATCAATATTAATATAAGGGTCAAACTTTTGTATAGTAACCCGCAGGCCTCTTGCCTGTAATAACTTTGCAAGCGATGCTGCAATAATACCTTTACCCAACGAGGAAGAAACTCCACCGGTCACAAATACATACTTAGCCATAATGATATATTAAAATCAATAAATTACTCGTTAACAAGAATCATTTTCACAAAAAAACTCAACCTGTTTCAACAAATCCAACCCCATTTTATCTCCGGAAAATAAAAAAGCTGTTGTGACCAATAAAAATCCAATGAAAAATTTTGAGAGGTCATGCAAAGATATAAATTCTTACGGGAATTCAAATTTTTTGTGCCTCAAAAAAACAGCAGCATACATTAAAATCTAAAAATCAAGCGACTGGCCCTTATCCACCAATAACAAAACGCTCCCTGGACAGGAGCGCGTCAAAAAGTCTGGCTTTCAGGGGCATCTATTTATTTTTTTACCAGTTCAACTCTCCGGTTTTGTGCTTTCCCTGCTTCTGATGTATTGTCGGCAATTGGATTTTGGGCGCCAAATCCTTCCGAAGAAAGCCTCATTTTGTCAATACCTGCAGTGGTTAAAGCCTGCAAAACAGCCGCCGCCCGGTCTTTGGAAAGCTGCAGGTTGTGCTTTTCATCCCCTGTATTATCCGTGTAGCCATTAATGGCAATTTTCAATGTATTATCAGCATTTAACGCCTTTGTGATCTCTGCCACAGCCTCTTTCCCATCCGGTTTTAATATGGCTTTATCCGTATCAAAATTAATGTACAGCACCGCCTTCCCCTTTTCTGTAAGGTCTTTTTGAATCTGGTCAGCCTTTAATAATGTTATGGTCTGTTTAAAAGGCTCTTTTTGTAAAATATTGAAATACCCGCCAGCAGTATTCCCCGTTAACTGAACATACACATCACTGCCATCTGCCCGGTGAATGATATAAACTTTTATTTGTTGACCTGTGTATCCGATACTGCCATCTTCTCCTAAATAAGCAGCTTGTTTTTTATACCTTTCATATTCTTCATTAGAAATCTCACCATCGAAAACCTTAACACCGCCAGCAGCTTTTATAGCATCATCGTAACTTTTTTCAAAAAAAGATTCCGACCACTCTTCTGACGCTCCTTGTTTGGAAACAATGTTACTTTTCCAAACCCTTCCTTCAACAGGCGTCATTACTCCATTAATCGGAAAAAACAACTGGTCATATTTCCGTTGTACAGGCTTGTTTTGTTCTGACAATCCTTCCGGCAGACTAAAGAACGGGAATACCCCTAAGTCTTTATCTGAGACGGGTATGCTGTTCATATCAAATACCTGGGATGTCACCAGCTGGGTATCCTTTCCGGTGAGGCTATCTGGCGCGGGTGTTGGTGCGTCTTTCCCGTTTTTACCACTGTTACAGGAAAAGAATACAACAGATACCAGGATAAAGTATGGGAAGATGATTGTTTTCACAGTTTTCATAATTATGTTATTAAGGGTTTTATCAAATATAGAAAATAAAGCGATTATCAGTTCAGTTAGTATTTTCGCACGAAATGAGACAATACATGAAAAGAAATATTTGGGCACTTTTAGCTGTCATTGTTATTGCAATAGCTGGTTTGCAACCTTTAAAAGCTCAGGTTCTGGAAACGATCCCTCCCGGCGTGGATTCGGTTTACAGAGCTACCTCTACAAAGATCAATGACCTTGTGCACACCAAACTGGATGTGCGCTTTGACTATGGTAAAAGATACTTATACGGTAAAGAATGGGTAACCCTGAAACCCCAGTTTTATCCTACGGATAGCCTGACGCTGGACGCAAAAGGAATGGATATCAAAACCGTTGCACTGGTTAACGGCAAAACCAATACGCCTTTAAAGTACACGTATGATGAGGAGCAATTGCACATACAGCTCAACAAATCATATACACGCGATGAAAAATATACGGTCTATATTGAATATACCGCAAAGCCCGATGAGTTAAAAGTAAAGGGAAGCGCGGCCATCACCGATGCAAAAGGATTGTATTTTATTAATCCTGACGGAACTGATCCGGAAAAACCCGTGCAGATATGGACACAGGGTGAAACAGAGGCCAGTTCTGTCTGGTTTCCCACTATTGACAAACCCAACCAAAAAACAACGGATGAAATCACCATGACCGTTCCGGCTAAATACACGACCCTTTCAAACGGGAAACTGGTTGCACAAAAAAATAATGGTGACGGAACAAGAACGGATACCTGGAAAATGGAGCAGCCGCATTCCCCCTACCTGTTTATGATGGCGGTGGGCGATTTTAAGATCTATAAGGATACTCCCTGGAAAGGAAAAGAAATCAATTATTACCTGGAGCCCAAATATGCACCTTATGCCAAACAGATATTTGGGAAAACACCGGAAATGATCCGGTTTTACAGCAGCACCTTAGGATTGGATTTTCCCTGGGTCAAATATGCACAGGTGGTTGTACGGGATTATGTTTCCGGAGCTATGGAAAATACAACGGCGACCTTGCATGGAGAACATATTCAGAAAACCGACCGGGAGCTGCTGGACGGCAATGAAGAAGGCACGATTGCCCATGAATTATTTCACCAGTGGTTTGGGGATTATGTAACAGCAGAAAGCTGGAGCAACCTGACCATGAACGAGAGCTTTGCCACCTTCGGAGAAGTGATCTGGAATGGCCATGACAAAGGC
>DASVMC010000610.1:0-4575 GCA_036384555.1 Niabella sp.
AAACCCGGATTTAAGCGTTATGTAATAACAGTACCTGTACAATCTGAAAAAGAAGAGGCAAGAGGTTTTAAGTTAGAATTAATTGCAGGTAAAGTAATGCCTGCTGATTGTAATACCCGCTCACTGAATGGCCGGTTAGAGGAAAAAACGCTTCAGGGATGGGGATATACCTATTACGAATTTAAAACGAACGGAACGGTCATTTCTACTATGATGGCATGTCCGGACAATAAGAAAACAGATCAGTTTATCAGCGCCAAAACAGAGCTGATCCGTTATAACAGTAAACTTCCTGTGGTTGTTTTTGTTCCGGATGGCTATGAATTAAAATACAATATCTGGCGTTCAGGCACCCCGCTTGAGGCCAAAGAAAGATAATACATTCCAATGACCGAATGGAACGGGCGGAGGTTGCCGGATCATGCTGCAGTCACCATAAAAGCCAGTTACCGGCCGGGCTACGGATCAATATTTAAATACATAGTAACACTGGTTTCGTCGGCGTTCCCCGGAAGTCTGCATCATCCCGGTAAAAAACAATACGCCATCCTGTGTTGCTATGTGCTTTTATTTTTTGCTTTTGACGGGCTGGCGTTAAAAAAGGATCCTGCCCTGTGCCGTGTCAATCTGTAATGATGGTTTTTCGGCGGCTTCAACCCGTCCTATGATCCGGGCTTCCACACCAAATGATTCTGAAACAGCAATAATTGCATCAGCGTCTTTTTCGTTGGTATAAATTTCCATCCGGGTTCCCATATTAAACACCTGATACATCTCTTTTACATCTGCACCGCTTGCTTTTTGAATAATATCAAAAATAACAGGTGGTGTAAATAACTGGTCTTTGATGATCTTTACATTGTCCGGAATGTATTTCATGCATTTAGTCTGACCTCCCCCGCTGCAATGGATCAGTCCGTTTATAGCATCAAAATGTTGCTCCAGCAGTACTTTCAATACAGGCGCAAAAGTGCGGGTCGGACTTAAGAGTAACTTACCGATGCTTGTTGTGGCATTGGCCACTTCAATTGTATCCGTTATTCCGTGCGGGCCAATATATACCACTTCATCTGCCAGACCAGGCTCAAATGTCTCCGGATATTTTTTTGCATATTCTTTTTTCAGTACATCATGTCGGGCACTGGTTAACCCATTGCTGGCCAGACCGCTGTTATATTCGCTTTCATAGTGGGTTTTACCAAAAGAAGCCAACCCGACAATAACGTTCCCGGCAGCTATTTGCTCATTGGTGATCAGCCGGCTCTTGGGCCAGCGGGCCGTCATTGTTCCGTTTACCGCTATGGTACGTACCACATCGCCCACATCAGCTGTTTCTCCCCCCATATAAGTAATATGAATACCGAATTCATTCATCCTCGTAAAAAAATCCTGGCTGCCATTGATGATCTCAGCCAGTACTTCAGCGGGAATTACGGTTTTATTCCGGTCGATCGTAGATGAAAAAGCCAGCTGATCATAGATCCCAACACAAAGCAGGTCATCCAGGTTCATTACAATAGCATCCTGTGCGATCCCTTTCCATACACTTACATCTCCCGTTTCTTTCCAATACAGGTACGCTAAAATACTTTTGGTACCTGCACCGTCTGCATGCATCAGGTTGACCCAGTTGTCATCCTTCATAAACACATCCGGATAAATCTTGCAAAAGGCCTTTTCATACAGGCCTTTATCCAGTTTTTCTGTAGCTGCATGTACCTCTTCTTTTTGTGCGGAAACCCCTCTTTTGGAATATAATGACATGAATTGATCGCTTTAAAGCGGCGAAGATAAGACAGGATTTGTTATTTGAGGTTTGAAGTTTGGGGTTTCAAAGCTAATTTTGTGCTTTATGCAGATTCACAGGAACATTGAGGCGTTACCCGGATTTATGAATGCAGTGGTAACCATTGGTACTTTTGACGGCGTACATGAGGGGCATCGTAAGGTAATACAGCAACTTATTGACGAGGCTAAAAAAATAAACGGGGAATCGGTGATCATCACTTTTCATCCGCATCCCCGTAAGGTAGTCCATTCTTCCATATTAGGACTGCGGTTAATAACCACACTGGATGAACGCATTCAGCTGTTGCGCAGTCTGGGAGTAGACCACCTGGTCATTATACCCTTTACCGAGGTCTTCGCTAACCAGCTTCCCGAAGCTTATTTATGCGACTTCCTGATTGAGCGGTTCAAACCACATACCATTATTATTGGATATGATCACCGTTTCGGACGTGACCGCCAGGGCGATTATAAGTTATTGGAAGCCTTGCAGGAAAAATACCGGTACCGGTTACAGGAAATACCCAAACATGTTCTGGACAATATTTCGATCAGCTCTACCAAAGTGCGCGAGGCCATTTTGAAAGGCGATATAACTACCGCCAACCATTTGCTGGGCTACACCTTCTTTTTTGAAGGCGAGGTAGTGCACGGTAATAAACTGGGCCGGGAACTGGGCTACCCCACTGCCAACCTGAAGATACAGGATGAAGAAAAAATTGTACCTGGTAACGGGGTGTACGCGGTCTGCGTAAAAACAGCCGGCCGTGAGGAACTTTTAAAAGGAATGATGAGTATTGGCCTACGCCCAACCGTCAATGGGAAAACACGCACGATCGAAGTCAATATCTTTGATTTTGATGAAATGATCTATGGCCAGACGGTGCGTGTTTATGTAAAGCAGTTCCTGCGGGAAGAGGTGAAATTTGATTCTTTAGAAGCCATGGTCAAACAGATCGGCCACGATAAGACCAACAGCCTGGCTGTTTTATAACGGGCAACGCCAGAAACCGGACTGTACAGAAAGGAATTCAAGCACCAGAAAAAGAAAAATGGGTCTGACTATAAGCATGGTCACAAAATAAAAGAAACTGCCGTTTTTTTTAGCAGAAGCTATGAAAACAAGGACTGCTTTAGAAACAGTACCCGCAAAACAAAAAATGATATCCGCTGTAAAATCTGTCCGCATCCAGTTTTTAACGCCAGTTTTTTAATGCAATTACCTGTCCGGTAATTTTATTCCTATTCTCTTCAGGGACAAGATTTACAACAAACCGTTTATTGGTATGCAGTCTGCCCGTAAACGGTAATAGCACCCAGGAAATAAAAAAGCAGCAAGCTTTGCACAATCGATTTTATAGAATGATTCATACTATAAAAATAATAAGTATCCGGAACTGTTGCTCAGCCTTTTTATTTTTCCTATTTTGTCCTCCGATCTAAAATAGTTAAACCAATCTCTGATGAAACAGATCCTTTTCTTTGGAATGGCCATTGGCTTGCTGGCAGTTTCCGTAAGTGCCCGGGCGCAGAAAGATATGCGTGCGCTCATTAAGAATAATGAAGCATTTGCTGCCGCCCAATATAAAATACTGATGAAAAATGTACCGGACCACCAAATGCCCCAGTATTATGATCCTGCAAAGGAGCAACTGGCAGTATCTGATGTTAACTGGTGGACAAGCGGCTTTTACCCCGGCACTTTATGGCTGATCTATAAGGCTACTGGAGACCCGGAGATTCTTGTCGAAGCAAAGAAAAAATTAACTATTGAAGAGCCGATGAAATATTATACCGGCAATCATGATATTGGTTTTATGATCTTTTGCAGTTTTGGAAATGCTTATGCAATTACCGGCGATCCGCACTACAGGGATGTTATTCTTACTGCTGCAGAAACGGCTACAAAACGCTACCGGCCGGGTATGCATGCGATTCAATCCTGGAATAAAAGTCAAAAATTCAATGCACCCGTAATCATTGATAACATGATGAATCTTGAACTGCTGGAATGGGCTTCGCGGAACGGTGGCAGCAGGCAACTGGCTGAAATTGCGGTCAACCACGCAAATACGACTTTAAAGAATCATTTCCGTACTGATGGCAGCAGCTATCATGTAGTGGACTATGATACAGCTACCGGGCGCGTTCTGAAGCGGGTTACTCATCAGGGCTATGCCGATGAATCGGCATGGGCGCGCGGCCAAGCCTGGGGTCTGTATGGCTATACAATGATGTACCGCTTTACCAGAAAGCCAGAATACCTGGCACACGCACACAAGATCGCCCGGTTTATTTTGAATAATCCCAATCTGCCTGCGGATAAAGTGCCTTACTGGGATTTTAATGCGCCGGATATACCCAATGCCCCGCGTGATGTGTCAGCGGCTGCGGTTATGGCATCTGCGCTGCTGGAACTGGCGCAATACAGTAATAAAAAACAACGGACTTTTTACCAGACAAATGCTGCGACGCAGCTCCGGTCACTGTCCACTACATACCGGTCAAAACCTGGTGAAAGCAAGGGTTTTCTTCTTACGCAAAGCGTAGGTCATTTGCCCGGCCATTCAGAAGTGAACGTATCACTTACTTATGCCGACTATTATTTTATGGAAGCATTAGAGCGGTATAAGCAATGGGTATTAAAATGACAGCTGTATCCAAATGGGATTTATATCAGTCATCAGTCATTAGTTATCAGTCTTCAGCTTTCAGTTATCAGTTATCAGTTTTCAGACAACATGGAGGAGTTAACAACAGCTATAAATTGCGCTGTATGCCCGTATC
>DASVMC010000611.1:0-1966 GCA_036384555.1 Niabella sp.
ATATTTTTCATCAGAAAAAATAATACCAGCATCGGCGCCATAACAGAAAGCAAAAAGCCGGGGAAGATCCTTTTTACAAACACCTTCCAAAGCAGCCACTTATCATGGGCAGATAAACCCTGCATTTCATCCTGACCGGATGTACTATTTTTTGCACCGGCATTACGCATACGAACAGCTTTAAAAGTATACACCTCTGTTCCTTACAGCTTACTTAAAAATTTGCGGGTTAAACATTTGGTTCAGCAACGGCCCTGGTGCGGTATCTTACGGATCCATTATTAAATAACCAATCATTTAAAAGGAGTCCGTTCAAATCTGATGCAAAGCTAACCGGCGATCCCGTTAAAAAATATACCTGTTTTCCGGCATTTTTCCGGTTATGAGCAGTTGTTGCCCCCTTAAAGTATTCTCTGCCACGGGAAAGCCCTGTTATCTCTTCAAATTTATCCGGTAAACAAGGGGCCGGTTTTTTATTGCAGATCAAATATTCATTATTGTTCTTAGCCATTCAAAATGGGCTTTCAGTCTGAGCCCGCCCCCGCCAGAATGACTTATCGGGCTGGCGTGCCGGCCCGCGGGCTTGATGAAGGCCACTACTTCGGTGGTCACTATTCGGCAAGCTCCTTTAGACAACCAACCCGACTTTTGACACAACCTCATGATTTTTTTCATTCCTCTGGTTTATTTTATGAATAAAAAAATTTCATGTACGTTTGGGAAGCGGAATTCCGGATCAGTTATCTGCTTTTGTTAGTTATGGAAACGTATGGTAAAATATTACTGGTTGCCATCCCCGCTTTTTTGCTGCTGGTGCTGCTTGAGATGGGCTATGCTTATTGGAAAGAACAAAAAGCAATGCGTACCAATGATATCATCAGCAGTCTGTTAAGTGGTGTCACCAATATTACAAAAGATGTATTGGGATTAAGTATTGTGATTTATTCCTATTCCTGGATGGTACATCACTGGGCGCTGATGCATATTGAAGCTACCTGGCTTACTTATGTGATCGCTTTTATGGTGCTCGATTTTTCGGGATATTGTGTACACAGGATCCAGCATGAGTTTAATTTTTTCTGGAATGGCCATCTGGTGCACCATAGCAGTGAGGAATTTAACCTCGCCTGCGCATTGCGGCAGAGCATCTCCGGCTTCACTAATATTTTTGTAATCTTTCTTTTACCCGCAGCATTGCTGGGAGTACCTGAGAAAGTAATTGCGATCGTTGCGCCCCTGCATCTGTTTGCCCAGTTCTGGTATCATACTACTTTTATAAGAAAAATGGGGTGGCTGGAGCGCATTATTGTAACCCCTTCTCTGCACAGGGTGCATCACGCTATCAATCCGGAATACCTTGATAAAAACTATTCCCAGATTTTTATCTTCTGGGATAAATGGCTGGGTACTTACCAGGAAGAAATCCCGGATAAACCACCGGTATACGGTATTACAAGACCTGTACAAACATGGAACCCCGTCAAGATCAACTTCCAGCATGTATGGCTGCTGCTCAAAGATGCCTGGCGCACGAAAAGCTGGAAAGATAAATTCCGCATCTGGCTGATGCCTACGGGCTGGCGCCCTGATGATGTGATGCAACGATACCCCGTGCATAAGATCGGGGACGTTTATCATTTTGAAAAATACGATCCTCCGTTAAGCACCGGCATAAAGACCTGGCTATGGCTGCAGCTGGCTGTCCTGCTTTTTTTTATCTGCTTCCTCTTCGGGAATATCGCCGCCATCGGCTCCCCCGGTATCTTTTATTACGGGCTGTTCATTTTTCTTTTTGTATATGCCCTGGCCGAGCTGATGGATGGCCACCAGTATGCCTGGATTTGGGAAGCATTGAAGATGATTTGCGGCGGGTGGATCATTTACACCTGGAACGATTGGTTCCTGCTGAAAAAATTTCTCTCCTCCGGATGGCTGTTCGTTTCCGCCTATCTTTTGCTGTCCTTTA
>DASVMC010000612.1:0-1684 GCA_036384555.1 Niabella sp.
AAAGTATATCGATGTATACCGATCTTAACAGGGAATTACCCGGAGCTTTTGCCAGCGCCCTTTCGGTCACCAGCCTTGCCCCTTCTGTTTTCTTGCTGCGTAAGTAACATTTTGCAAGCAGTACGTAGTTAAGCGGATCAGAAGAATCCTTTTCCAGCCGGTTCTCAAAATAGTGCTCTGCAAAATGCGGCAGCAATGCAGGTGGCTGCATTCCGGCGCTCTGTTTGGGATAGGCTTTGTATACCGGGGAGCCGGTCAGGTCCACCGGCTTGCCTGCTTCATCCAGGAACCGGAGCACAAAATTGGGGTAGTAATTATTGGTATACCCCAGCTGCACCAGTATCCGGTTGATTCCTTTTTTCAGTACGCACTTCGTACTGTAGGCATCAAAATCGGTAAACCGTTCTCTCGGCTCCGAGATCATCAGCTCATCGTTCAGCCATAGCTTAAGGCTGCCCGAAAAACCGATATTCAATACCGCAGCTTTTTCATCGGGCACCTCCACAAAGGTCTGGGTATATGCAATGCCGGTGGTGCCGGGTATTGTAAAGCTGGTGGGGATCCACCCATCATTGTTTTCAAAAGCAGGTGTAAACCATTTGATGCTATTGCCTGAGGCGTTCTTAAAAACAGCCTCCGGTTCCGGGTGCGCCAGGGGGCCATAGTCATTATAAAACCCGCTGCCGGAGAGGTTTTCAAAAGGACCCGCATATTGCCAGTGCCGTATGGTAGAAATAGTTTGCACATAGGGCGTACTAACCGGAAGTTTACCGGATATGATCTCATTGGCAGCCAGTACATAGCTGGCCGAGGTCTTTAATAAAACCGGAGCTTTGGGATCTGCTGTGAGTTTTTGCAGCATTGCCACCTGGTGCGGTTTTCTTTTAATGTTGTGCGGACCGGTAACGGCATTGTTGAACCACAGGGCATATATATAGGGATAAGGATCTTCCATTTGTGTATAAACAGAATCCGCAAAATGCGTCATGCCCGCTTCATTACGGTTAAATGACTGTAACAGCAGGTTGGTAATAAATGCCTGCCCGCGGGTAGCGGCGTCTTTTTCTGCTTCTTTTAAAAAACGCGCAGCGGAAGCCCTGTCGTTGCTGTTCAATGCTGTCCACGCTTTTTGATAACTGTTTTGGGCAAGGGCTGTCATAGCGGATATTATGCCTCCAATAAGCAGTGTATATTTTCTCATTCTTCTTAGTCTTTTATAAAACAGGTTGTAGCTGTTATGTTTTACAGGTTACGGGATCCTTAAAAACAGAACAATATAGGAAATTATCTGGTCGTTTATTCGTTAAGATGTAAATCTTCTTGCAAGCAGACGTTTTCATTTGGGATCTACGCCATCATAATAAGTTTTACCAATAAACTTTAAAATGCTAATTTTGTTAGTAATTCATGAAAAGATCCGGCAGCGCAGATTTACCGTTACATTATGGCCACGTACCGCCCTGGCTGGCGGCGCGCATGGCTACATTGGGCAAGGCCATTGTAGAAGAAATACTTGCCGGCCAGGGCAAAAATGCCTTGTTATCCAAATTAAGCGATCCCTTCTGGTTCCAGAGCTTAGGCGCTGTTATGGGTATGGACTGGCATTCTTCGGGTATCACCACTTCCGTCATGGGCGCTTTACGAAGGAGCATCAACCCGCTGGCCCGGGAATTTGGTATTTTTA
>DASVMC010000613.1:0-9486 GCA_036384555.1 Niabella sp.
AGATTGAAGTGGTCCCGACAAAAAAAGCAAAAACCCAAAGAGATCTTTCATTAGCCTATTCGCCGGGCGTGGCTGAACCCTGCCTTGAGATAGCGAAAAATGTTGAAAATGTTTATAAATATACCGCCAAAGGAAATTTGGTGGGGGTTATTAGTAATGGTTCTGCGGTATTAGGTTTGGGTAATATTGGTCCGGAAGCCGGGAAACCGGTCATGGAAGGGAAAGGGGTCTTGTTTAAGATCTTTGCAGACATTGACGTTTTTGACATAGAAATCAATGAAAAAGACCCAAAGAAATTTGTTGAGATCGTAAAAGCCCTGGAGCCTACATTCGGAGGAATTAACCTGGAAGATATTAAAGCGCCCGAGTGTTTTTATATAGAAGATGAGCTGAAGAAGCAAATGAATATTCCGGTAATGCACGATGATCAGCATGGAACGGCGATCATCAGCGCTGCTGCATTGATGAATGCGCTGGAAATTCAGAAAAAGAAGATAGAAAAGGTACGGTTTGTGGTCAGCGGGGCCGGGGCTGCTGCTATGGCCTGTATCCGTTTGTACCAGGAGCTGGGAGCCAAGCCTTCTAATTTCATTTTGTTTGATAAGGAAGGTGCACTGCACAAAGAGCGAACCGGTCTTGATCCGACACAAGTGCCTTTTGCGAATGCTTCAGCAGGAATGACGCTTGCAGAAGGCATGAAGGGCGCTGATGTGTTCCTGGGCCTGAGCGCAGGAAATATCGTAAGTGGCGATATGATCAAAGGCATGGCCAGGAATCCGATTGTATTTGCAATGGCAAATCCCGATCCGGAAATTTCCTGGGAAGAGGCCACCAGTGTGCGGAAGGATCTTATTATGGCTACCGGAAGAAGCGATTATCCTAACCAGGTGAACAACGTGTTAGGGTTTCCCTATATTTTCAGAGGGGCATTAGATGTTAGGGCCAGGGTCATCAATACCGCAATGAAACTGGCTGCTGTAAGGGCTTTGGCCTCTATGGCAAAAATGCCGGTTCCCGATGCGGTGAACAGGGCCTATAACCAGGAAGTGATTGCCTTTGGCCCGGAATATATCATTCCCAAACCTTTTGATCCCCGGCTATTGCCGACAGTGGCGCTGGCCGTTGCCAAAGCAGCTGAAGAATCAGGTGTGGCCCGCCATCATATAGAGAATTGGGATCAATATGCCCTTATGCTGGAAAGAAGGTTGGGTATGGGGAACCATGTGCTGCGGTCCCTGGGCGCCAAGGCAAGACAAAACCCCAAACGGATCGTATTTGCAGAGGGAGAAAATGTGAAGATATTAAAGGCAGCACAGATCGTACTGGATGAAGGCATCGGTTTCCCGCTGCTGATCGGGGATGGCAAAGAAATAACCAAAATAGCCGGCGAGAACAATATTGATCTGTCTGGGATGGTCATTGTTGATCCGCGCAGCGAGGAGATGGCTGAAAGAGTCAGGGAATATGGAGAGCACTTTTTCAGGATGCGTGCCCGGAAAGGCTATACAAAAGAGGAGGCCTATAAGCTGATGAAGGAACGGAACCATTTCGGCTGTATGATGGTTGAGCAGGGGCATGCAGATTGTATGCTGGCCGGTCTTACTAAAAAATATGATGAGGCCATTCGCCCGGCGCTGCAGATCATAGGAACAGCACCAGGCGTTAACCGCGTGGCAGGGATGTACCTGGTTATGACAAAAAAGGGTCCTTTATTCCTTGCTGATACTACCGTGAATTTTAATCCGTCTGCAGAGGAATTAGCAGAGATTGTCTTGTTAACGGCCAGGGAAGTAGCGGCATTGAATGTTGCTCCCAGAATCGCCATGCTCAGCTATGCTAATTTTGGAAGCAGCAATTCACCGGAGGCAAAACTGGTGGCTAAAGCAAGGGCAATTGTAAAAGAAAAAATGCCGGATCTGGTGGTCGACGGGGAAATGCAGGCAAATGTGGCATTGAATAACAGATTGTTAAAAGAAATGTATCCGTTCAGCGAACTGGTGGGGCATGAGGTTAACACCCTAATCTTTCCTAACTTAGCGTCTGGTAATATTGCCTATAATATCCTGTTGGAAATTGGTTCCACGGACGCGGTTGGCCCTATCGTAATGGGTTTGAAAAAGCCGGTACATCTTCTGCAACTGGGAAGCACTGTAAGCGGTATCGTAAATATGGCAATGATAGCAGTAACTGAGGCACAGTTGAAGTCAAAAGAACAGGACAGCGATCCTAAAAGCGGAAAAGGATTTTTGAAGAAAAAATAATGAATTGACTCCATAAAAATTAATCAGTTGAGAATATTAAGAGAGCTCGGAGAGTTTATTAAAATGGCTGGGGGCATGTTCCGCAAACCGGAAAATGCCAAGATGTACTGGAAACAATTTATGATCCAGTGCAATGATATTGGCATCGGTTCCCTGGGCATCATTTGCATAATATCCGTTTTTATAGGAGCGGTATCAACACTGCAAACAGCGTATCAGCTGGTGTCGCCTATCATCCCTAAATCAACCATTGCCCAGATTGTAAGGGATACCGTTATTCTTGAATTTGCACCTACACTCAGTTGTATTGTACTTTGTGGTGTGGTGGGCAGTAAGATAGCCAGTGAGCTGGGAAATATGCGGGTAAGTGAGCAGATTGATGCGCTGGAGATCATGGGTATTAATACCAAGGGGTACCTGATCCTGCCCAAAATCCTGGCCGGGCTTGTTACCATTCCGTTATTAATTATGCTGGCAATGATACTTGGTATCTGGGGCGGCCGTCTGGCGGGCACAGCTGCAGGCATCATTGATCCTACTATTTTTGATACGGGGCTGATAATGAGTTTTAAAGCGTATAATGTTTATTTTGCGCTCATTAAAAGTGTTGTTTTTGCATTTATTATTACGGCCGTTCCGGCCTTTTATGGCTATAACGTAAAAGGCGGTGCCCTGGAAATTGGCCACAGCAGTACAAGAGCCGTGGTTGTTTCCTGTGTATTATTGCTGTTGGCAGATTATATACTCTCTGCATTGCTTTTGTAACCCGGTAATTGCATATTATGATTGAACTGAAAGATCTGAAGAAGAGTTTTGACGGGAAGCCGATCCTGAAAGGAGTGGATGTTGTAATGGAGGCCGGAAAATGTAACCTGATTATCGGCAGCAGCGGTAGTGGTAAAACGGTTTTGATGAAGTGCATGGTCGGGCTGTTTCGTCCAACCTCGGGCCATGTATTGTATGATGGGGAAGATTTTGTGAACCTGAGCGATAAAGAACAGAAAACCATCCGGGAAAAAATAGGAATGCTTTTTCAGGGAGGGGCGTTGTTTGATAGCCAGACCGTGGAACAGAATATAATGTTCCCGCTGGACATGTTTACGACTGATAAGTATTCAAAAAAAAGAGAACGGGTGAAACAGGTGCTGGACCGTGTTCAGCTAAAAGAAGAAGCCTATAAAAAATTTCCGTCAGAAATAAGTGGAGGCATGCAGAAACGCGTGGCGCTGGCACGTGCTATTGTACTGAACCCTAAATACCTGTTTTGTGATGAGCCCAACTCCGGCCTGGATCCGCAGACCTCTCTTGTGATTGACAAACTGGTGCATGAGATTACACAGGAGTATGATATAACCACTATTGTAAATACCCACGACATGAATAGTGTAATGGAGATAGGAGACCATATTATTTACATGCATCAGGGAACAAAAGAGTGGGAAGGGAATAATAAAGAGATCATTTTTAGTAAAAATGAAAAACTGAACGACTTCATTTTTGCATCGGAATTTTTACGGGATGCAAAGAATATGCGCACGATCCAGGAAACCGGTGAAATTCCCAAGGATGTGGAAGCCGGGATTAAAGATGCAATTGAAGAAAAACTGAATGTGGACCTGGATGGGGACGGGTACATTGGCGACCCGGAAAAAGCAGAGAATCCATCAAAGAAAAAAACACCTCCAAAGGAATAAGGGAAGAGAATATCGTTCCGGAATGCGCCTGCTCCGGTAACGCGTGTGTTTTACAGAAATACAGGTTTTAACTGATTTTGCAGGCAACCTCGTAAAAAACATTAAGTTCCAAATGTCAGATCGAAAAGCTACATTTGCAACATTCAAAATAAATTTAATAAGCGACTTATGGCAGTTTTAGTTAATAAGGATTCTAAAGTATTGGTGCAGGGGTTTACGGGCACGGAAGGTACGTTCCATGCCACGCAAATGATAGAATACGGAACAAATGTGGTTGGTGGTGTAACGCCTGGTAAAGGAGGAAGCACACATCTTGATCGCCCTGTTTTTAATACAGTTGCGGAGTGTGTAAAAGCAACCGGTGCCAATGTAAGTATCATATTTGTGCCGCCGGCCTTTGCAGCGGATGCCATTATGGAAGCTGCTGACGCAGGCATTGCGTTAGTAGTGTGTATTACAGAAGGAATTCCTGTTCAGGATATGGTTGCCGTAAAAAATTTCCTGCAATCTACTTCTGCAAGGCTGATTGGGCCCAACTGCCCTGGGGTGATCACAGCCGGTGCCTGTAAGGTAGGGATTATGCCTGGTTTTGTTTTTAAACAAGGACGTATAGGTATTGTTTCCAAATCCGGAACACTTACCTATGAAGCTGCGGACCAGGTTGCAAAAGCAGGTTTGGGTATCAGTACCGCAATTGGTATTGGTGGCGACCCTATTATTGGCACAACGACCAAAGAGGCTGTTGAGTTATTTATGCAGGATGATGAAACAGATGCCATTGTAATGATTGGTGAAATAGGTGGCGGAATGGAAGCCGAAGCCGCCCGCTGGATAAAAGAGCAGGGCAACAAAAAGCCGGTTGTTGGTTTTATTGCCGGACAAACAGCCCCTCCCGGTCGCCGTATGGGACATGCGGGGGCTATCGTTGGCGGTGCGGATGATACAGCTGCTGCAAAAATGAAGATCATGGACGAGTGTGGTATACATGTGGTAAGCAGTCCGGCTGATATAGGTAAAACAATGGCTGAAGTAATAAAAAAGTAAAGACAGAAGATTTTAGCTGATCATGATGCCCCGGTAAACGGGGCATTTTTTAATAGTCGTTCTTAGTTGTAGAATATTCGGAAAATTTAGTTTAAATTTGATAGGCTCTTCTGAACCAGACAATTGCCATAACGTGCATACAAATGAAAATATAAATACTGTTTGGAGCAACACCCTGATGGTTGCTGACTATTTGAACACTGGTAGCATTATTTGTTGTGAATTTGAAAACGTTCAAATTGCCCTCTATTCATGAAAACAGGAAAGGAAATATTTATTGTAGATGATGACTCGATTCACAGGCTTTTAATGAGCAAGCTTTTTGCACGGCAGGGCAAAGAGTATAAGCTGGATTTCTTTGAGAACGGACAAAAAGCGCTGACTGCCTTGGAATCGGCCATTGCCAGCCCTTCGCATACAATACCGGATATTATTTTGCTGGACATAGAAATGCCGGTTATGAATGGCTGGCAGTTTATGAACGAATACCAGCTGCTTCCTCCGGAAATTAAAGACAGGATCAGCGTGTACATGGTCAGCTCTTCCTTTACGGATGAAGACCAGGAACGCGTAAAATCTTATCCTGAGATAGTGGATTATATTGTTAAACCGCTTCGTATTGAAAAAATAGTGGAGTTGATGAGTTGATCTTTTTACTCAGATCCCTGCAATTGCTTGTTTTATTCAGGGAACAATATGCAGACCGGGTAGTTTATGAACTATGAACTATCTTTAGCAGATCGTTTATCGGATTATTATGGATCTTGAACAGTTAGCACCCTTTTTTGACGGGGAGTTGTATTATAGTGATGCTGCTGCGCATAAAGCGCAAAAGATTGTTTATGCCACAGATGCCTCTGTATACCAGGAGCAGCCCATGGCAGTGGCCGTACCTAAAAATAAAAAGGATCTGCTGGCCTTGATCCGGTTTGCCAATGAGCACAGGATCACCCTGATCCCCCGTGCTGCGGGCACCTCCCTTGCCGGCCAGGTGGTGGGCAACGGTATTGTGGTAGATTGCTCGAAGTATTTTAAAAAAATAATTGAGGTCAATACCCGGGAAAGATGGGTACGTTTGGAGCCTGGTATTATCAGGGATGATCTGAATGCTTTTTTAAAACCCTACGGTTTATTTTTTGCACCGGAAACCTCTACAGCCAGCCGTGCAATGATCGGAGGCATGATCGGCAATAATTCCTGCGGATTGCACTCAATCGTATGGGGCGATACCCGCTCCCATCTGCTGGAAGCTACCGTGCTGTTAAGTAATGGAGAAGAAGTGATTCTGAAAAAATATAGTGCGGCGGCAATCCGGCAAAAAGCTGCACAGGATAACCTGGAAGGGAGGATCTATAGCCGGCTGATGAACCTGCTGCAGAATGAAGATAACGCAGCGGTTATCCGCAATGACTATCCCAAAAGGTCTTTGACCCGCCGGAATACCGGTTATGCATTGGATGCCTTGCAGGATGAGCTGGAACGGGATGAGGAAGGACTGAACCTTTGTCATTTACTGGCAGGATCAGAAGGCACGCTCGCCTTTGTAACAGAAGCAAAGCTGAACCTGCTGCCTTTGCCACCGGCAAAAGATGCACTGGTTTGTATCCATTGTTCCTCTGTTATTGAATCGCTGCACGTTAATAATGTTGCATTACGGCATTTGCCAATGGCGTCAGAACTGGTGGATAAATACATTATGGATTTTACCAAAGGGCACCCTGTGTATCATCAGAACCGGTTTTTTATTGAGGGGGAGCCGGAAGCCCTGCTGATGGTGGAGTTTATGGAAGACAGCGACGAGGCGCTGGATGCAAAGACAAGCCGGTTGATTGAGGATTTACAAAAACAGGGACTGGGCTATGCTTACCCTGTTATTAAAGGACCTAAAACAAAACTGGCCTGGGATATCCGCAAGGCAGGCCTTGGGTTAATAAGGAATATGCCGGGTGATACACAGCCGGTGAACCTGATTGAGGATTGTGCCGTGTCGCCGGAAGATTTGCCGGACTATATTGCGGATCTTCAACAGCTGCTGGATGGGTATGGACTAACAGCTTCCTATTATGCACATGCAGGTGCGGGCGAATTACATGTAGAGCCCATGATCAATCTGAAAACGGAGGAGGGAAAAGAAACGTTCCGGAATGTATTGAAAGATACGGTAAGCCTGGTAAAAAAATATAACGGATCTTTAAGCGGAGAGCATGGTGACGGTCGTTTGCGGGGCGAATTTATTGCTGCTGCAATGGGTCAGCAGGTATACGATTTGCTGAAAGAGGTAAAGGATATTTTTGATCCGGTACCTGTTTTTAATGCCGGCAAAATCGTAAATACGCCCAAAATGAATGAACAGCTGCGGTATGACCCCGGGCACCGGCAAAAAGAAATAGAAACGATCTTTGATTATACCCGGCAGGAAACGATCTTACGCCTGACGGAAAAATGCTCCGGTTCAGGCGATTGCCGTAAATCGCATGTAACCGGTGGCACTATGTGCCCTTCCTATATGGCCACTTTACAGGAAAAGGACACAACACGTGCACGGGCGAATGTGCTGCGGCAGTTTTTAACCAGCCCGGCAGGGGAGAATCCGTTCAATCACCCGGAAATAAAAGAGGTGATGGATCTTTGCCTCAGTTGTAAGGCCTGTAAATCGGAATGCCCGTCCAGTGTGGATATAGCAAAACTGAAAGCAGAATTTTTACAGCATTATTATGATGCCAATGGTGTTCCGTTCCGGTCCCGGCTGATTGCCGGTTTTACAAAATCGCAGCAGATGGGTATAAAGCTGCCGTTTGTATACAACGCTGTTGCAGGTAACCGCTTTACTTCTGGAATCATTAAAAGAATTGCCGGATTTGCGCCAAAACGTTCATTGCCCTTTGTAGGAAAGACAACGCTCCGGAAATGGTTCCAAAACTATTCGGCACAGCAGCCACAACAGTTTGATCGTATGGTATGCCTGTTTTGTGACGAGTTTACCAATTATAATGATGTGGCAATAGGAAAGACCACCATTCAGCTTTTAAACGCATTGGGTTATGGGGTGGTGCTCCCGGAGCATGAAGAAAGCGGCCGCACCTGGCTGTCGAAAGGATTGGTGCGTAAGGCGCAGGAGATTATCAGCAGGAATGTGCAGCAGCTTGTCAGACAGGTAACACCTGAATGTCCGCTGGTTGGCATAGAGCCCAGTGCATTGCTTACATTCAGGGATGAAGCGCTGGATCTGGTACCGGTCCATCTGAGAAGTGCTGCGCAACAACTGGCTGCAAACAGTTTTTTAATTGAAGAATTTTTGGCTGGTGAATATGAAAAGGGTGCTGTAAAGGAAGATCAGTTCACCCGGGAAAAGCAAACGGTGAAATTACACGGGCATTGCTACCAGAAATCATTTGGTATTGTACCGGCTGTACAAAAAGTGCTGGGCATTCCGGCCAATTATTATGTAGAGGTCATTCCTTCCGGATGCTGTGGTATGGCTGGCTCTTTTGGTTACGAGAAAGAACATTATGAGGTTTCAATGAAAGTAGGAGAGCTGGTACTGCTGCCTGCAGTGCGTAATGCAGCAGCGGGAACAATTATTGCTGCATCCGGTACCAGCTGCCGTCACCAGATAAAGGATGGAACGGGGCGAAAAAGCCTGCATCCGGTAGAAGTGTTGTGGAACGCACTGAAATGACAGACTATTTTAATAGCTGATCAAGCCGGCTTACAGGATTGCGGGCAATTATTTTGCTGCCTGGATCAATGAGAGAATTCCGGGGAGCTCATATACCTGAAACAACCGCTCGTGATCCCCGTTGCAGGAAAACGCCTATCTTTCCTCAACGATTATGAGTCTGAACTTTCCTGTTTACCTGCACATTGGCACGCAGAAGATCCTGTTACATATGGTAACGGAGATCGCTGCTTTTTTTATTGCCTTCAGGTATTACCGTTATCTCCGGAAGAAAAAAGGTGATACCATTTCCGGTATGCACCGGCTGTATATTTTACTGGGTGCAGCATTAGGTGCTTTGGTGGGATCCCGCCTCCTTGGCGGACTGGAAGATCCTGTAGCATTACAGCACAGTGCTGATCCCCTGATGTATCTGTATACCAATAAAACCATTGTGGGTGGTTTTCTGGGCGGACTGGCAGGGGTGGAGATCGCCAAAAAAGCAGCCGGGGAAAAGCAGCGGAGCGGGGATCTGTATACGTATCCTATTCTTCTGGGGCTGATCATTGGCCGTATCGGTTGTTTCAGCATGGGTGTACATGAGGAAACCTATGGGCTGCCCACCAGCGCCTTTACCGGCATGGATCTGGGTGATGGGGTAATGCGTCATCCGGCAGCATTATATGAAATCGGTTTCCTGTTCCTGTTGTGGTGGCTGATCCGGTGGGCTGCCCGCAGTTATCCGCTGGATAACGGCGCCCTGTTCAAGCTCTTTATGATCGGGTACCTTTTATTCCGTTTTTTACTGGACTTTATAAAGCCGCATTAT
>DASVMC010000614.1:0-23978 GCA_036384555.1 Niabella sp.
GAGAGTTTAATAAATCCGAGCAATTTCAAAAGAGAGTTCAGGATGAGTTTCGAGACGAACTTCCCTTTGAAGATTTTGACAGTAAAGGTTTACTGGATGCAAAAGCTCCAAGAAGAGATTTCTTAAAATATTTAGGCTTTAGCACAGCCGCAGCAACATTGGCGGCAAGCTGTAAGACAAGGATCCGCGAAGCGATTCCCTATGGCAGCAAACCGGATAATATTATTCCGGGTGAGGCCAAATATTACGCAACAACCTTTGTTCAGGGCGGAGACGCGGTTCCGGTTGTTGCCAAGGTAAGGGACGGACGGCCTATAAAGATTGAAGGGAACGATTATCTTTCCACTACCAACGGAGGTACTTCCGCACGCGTTCAGGCTTCTGTACTGGATCTGTATGATATGCACCGCCTTCGCTTTCCGCAACGGCAGGTGGGTGGTAAATTTGAAGAAAGCACCTTTGATTTTATAGATAAAACAATTGCTGGGGAACTGGCTGCAGCAGGATCTGTCGTACTTTTAACAAGTACCCTTAATTCCCCCAGCACCCTTGATCTATTGGCTAAAAACCCCAAGATCCGGCATATACAATATGATGCGGTTAGTTATAACGGGATCCTTTTAGCAAATGAAGCATCCGGTTTTGGAAGAAAAATCCCTACCTATAAATTTGATCAGGCATCTGTAATTGTAAGTCTTGGCGCCGATTTTCTGGGCACCTGGCTCAACAGTGAAGAGAATGCAGCCGGATATGCAGTAGGAAGAAGGATTAATGAAGCCAGCCCGGCAATGAGCAAACATTACCAGTTTGAATCATTCCTGAGTGTAACGGGTTCTAATGCCGATGAGCGGTTCACACACCGCCCGTCAGAAACCGGTGCTGTTGCACTGGCATTTTTAGCCGCTTTGGGCGGTGGCGTTACGGCTCCTGCATTGAAGGATGCCCGGCTGAACGCCGGCATTGCCAAAGTGGCCGGTGAGCTAAAAGCTGCTTCCGGTAAAGCTTTGGTGGTTTGCGGCAGCAATGATGTGAATATCCAGGTAATTGTAAATGCGATCAATAATGCCATTGGGGCGTATGGCACAACAATAGACTGGTCAAGAGCTGACAACTCCCGCAAAGGAACCGATAAGGAATTTGCAGACCTGCTGACGCAGATGGAAGCAGGCCAGGTAGGCGCGCTATTGATTTACGAAGCCAACCCGGCTTATGATTATTTTGATGCAGCCCGCTTTTCAAAGGCATTAAAAAATGTAAAAACTACAGTTTCGTTTGGTTATCGTATGGACGAAACCACGCAACAGTGTAAATATATTATCCCTTCTCATCATTACCTGGAAAGCTGGGGCGATGCGGAACCCAAAGCAGGGATTTACAGCTTTATTCAACCCACTATTTTCCCTTTATTCAAGACCCGTGACTTCCAGACCTCGTTGTTGAAATGGTTTGGCAATGCACAGGATTATGAAGCGTATACAAGAAACTTCTGGTTACAAAAGGCCGGAAGCGAAGTGGCTTATCACAAAGCGCTGGAGAATGGGATACTGGAAGATGCGGCATCCGGTTCAGGAACGTATAATGCAGGACCGGTAGCGGCGGCAGCAACGGCTATTGCAGGTGCTCCCGCTGGCGGCAAAGATGAACTGGCGCTGTATGAAACAGTTGCGATCGGACCGGGCTATGGCGCTATGAATCCCTGGTTACAGGAATTACCGGATTCGGTATCCAAAGCGTGCTGGGGCAGCTATGCGCTGATCTCTATACCCAAGGCAAAGGAACTGGGCATTGATACCGGAGTGGATTATGAATATTACCCTGATAAGCCGGTGATTAAGATCAGTAATGGGAAAGCAACGGTTGAGCTGCCTATATTAGTGATCCCGGGCATGAACGCCAATACGATTGCAGTAGCAGTAGGATATGGCCGCAGCGAGCAATTGGGGAAAACAGCAGCAGGCGTTGGGAAAAATATGTTCCCGTTTGCATCACTTTCTCAAAGCGGAAGCATCAGCTATTTTGTTCCCAATGTGACAATTGAAAATACAGGACGGAAAGAGAAGATCGCACAAATGCAGATACACAACTCCTATGAGGGCCGTGTAGAGGTATTGCGCGAGACCACTCTGGCTACCTACCGCAAAACACCTAACGAAGTACTGGACTTCAGGAACAAACTAGCAGACACTTACGCCAAGACTACCGGTGATTTCAGAAAAGAAGCAACCCTGTATGGTGATCATGACAAGCCCGGTATTAAGTGGGGAATGAATATTGATATGAACGCCTGTACCGGTTGTAGCGCCTGTGTGGTAGCCTGTCATGCTGAAAATAATGTACCGGTTGTAGGAAAAAGCGAGGTATTGCGCTTCCATGATATGCACTGGCTGCGTATTGACCGTTACTTTGTGAGCGATGAGGCCAACCCGGATAACTTAAAAGGAGTGGTGTTCCAGCCCATGCTTTGCCAGCATTGCGATAATGCCCCTTGTGAAAACGTTTGCCCGGTAGCGGCAACCAACCACAGTACAGAAGGCATTAACCAGATGGCGTATAACCGTTGTATCGGTACAAGATATTGTGCTAATAACTGTCCTTTTAAAGTACGTCGTTTTAACTGGGCAGATTACACCGGCGCGGATTCCTTCCCGAATAACCAGGATCAGAAACTGGTAGGGGTACTGGATCCTGTGGTGCATCAGATGAATGATGCCGTAAGCAGAATGGTATTAAACCCGGATGTTACCGTGCGGTCAAGAGGGGTAATGGAAAAATGTTCTTTCTGTGTTCAGCGCTTACAGCATGCCAAGCTGGATGCAAAGAAAGCCGGCCGGCCGCTGAAAGATGGTGAAGCTAAAACAGCCTGCCAGCAAGCCTGCTCTACAAATGCGATTGTATTTGGAGATGTAAGAGATAAGGAAAGTGCAATCAGCCAGGTTCGTTTAAACAACCCTCAACGTTTGTTCTATTCATTAGAGCAGTTACACGTGCTGCCTAATGTAAGTTACTTCTCCAAGATCAGGAATACAGATGAAATTGTTCCTGCCGGGGAGCATGATGTAAGAGACCCGGAGGATGAAAAAAGAGGGATCGTGGATGAGCCGGCAAAAGAGGAAGCACATCACTAGGACGGGTGTTTCGGGTTGCGGCCCGGAATGAGGAGGGAAACCTTCAATGGCGCGACAAAAAGAAGTATTGAAAAGTTAAAAAAGTTAATAGGTTGAAACGTTTCCGGAGCTTTTGGATAAAGACATCCCGTAAACATCAGGCCATAAACTATAAATAGATATGTCATTAAACAGATACGAATCGCAAGTACGGGGGCCGTTGGTTGTAGGAGATAAAGACTATCACCAGATCACAGAAGATATATGCCGTCCTGTAGAGGCCAAGCCAAGTAAATTATGGTGGGTAGGGTTTATTATTTCTATAGGGCTCTTACTGTTTGGTGTGGTATCCATTTATATGGACGTTACCTATGGTATCGGCCAGTGGAACCTGAACAAAACAATCGGCTGGGGCTGGGATATCACCAACTTCGTGTGGTGGGTAGGTATTGGTCACGCAGGAACGCTGATCTCCGCCATCTTATTACTGTTCCGCCAGGGATGGAGAACCGGTGTAAACCGTGCGGCTGAGGCAATGACCATTTTTGCGGTAATGTGTGCAGGCCAGTTTCCTATATGGCACATGGGACGTGTTTGGAACGCCTTCTTTGTGGCTCCGTATCCGAATACACGTGGTCCTTTGTGGGTAAACTTTAACTCTCCGCTGCTTTGGGACGTGTTTGCGATCTCTACTTATTTTACGGTTTCCCTTTTATTCTGGTACTCCGGTCTGTTGCCCGACCTGGCATCTTTGCGTGATCGTGCCAAACTGAAATGGCGCAAATTATTTTACGGAGCGGCTTCCTTTGGCTGGACAGGCAGCACCAAGCACTGGCAACGTCATGAAGCGCTGTCACTGGTATTGGCCGGTTTGGCCACACCACTGGTACTTTCTGTACACACCATTGTATCATTTGACTTTGCCACTTCAGTGATCCCCGGCTGGCATACCACCATCTTCCCTCCTTACTTTGTGGCGGGTGCGGTATTTTCCGGTTTTGCCATGGTGCAAACCCTGCTCTTGATTACAAGAAAGGTGCTAAACCTTGAAGAGTATATTACCATAGAGCATATTGATGTAATGAACAAGGTCATTGTATTAACCGGCTCCATTGTTGGTATTGCCTATTTAACGGAATTATTTATTGCATGGTACAGCCATGTGGAATATGAATGGTTTGCCTTTAAAGAAAACAGGGTGAACCTGACCAGCCCTTACGGATGGAGTTACTACCTGATGATGGGTTGTAACGTATTGTCTCCGCAGATCTTCTGGTTCCGTAAAATGCGCAGGAACCTGCTGGTGACCTTCTTTATGAGTATTCTTGTAAACGTGGGTATGTGGTTTGAGCGGTTTGTAATTATCGTTACTTCTATTTATCGCGATTATTTACCAAGCTCCTGGAGTACCTATTATTCTCCGTCTATTTGGGAGATCGGGTTCTATATGGGAACGTTTGGATTGTTCTTTACGTGTTATTTCCTGTTCTCGAAATTCTTCCCGGTAATTGCAATGGCGGAAATCAAGCATATTCTGAAACGCAGCGGTGATAACTTTAAGGCAGATATGACGAAGGATGAGGACGAAACGCTGGAGGCGTTTGAACATGAGAACGCGCATCATCATTAAGATAAGCGGCTGTAGAAAGCCAGCGGTTTATTAAGAAGGATAGATCTCATTGAAAATTGAAATTGAATTAAAAGATGACAGGTTTTAGGAAATGTTCCTGGTAAACAACCTTCAACCTCACACATCAAATGAATAATAAATATGGCAATTAAGAAATTTATAACAGGCAATTTTTACGATGAGGCGGTACTGTTTCCCGCTGTAAAAAAAGTGCGCCGTGCCGGTTACAAAATACAGGATGTATATACCCCTTTTCCGATTCACGGATTAGATAAGGAGCTGGGTATGAAAGATACGGACCTGCACATCGCCGGGTTCATATACGGAATTACCGGAACAACAGTTGCCATAAGTTTTATTGGCTGGGCACTGGCGCTTGACTGGCAGATCAACTTCGGAGGCAAGCCCTTCTTCTCTTTGCCTGCCTGGATTCCTATTATGTTTGAGCTGACGGTATTATTTTCTGCTGTAGGAATGGTCTTAACGTTTTGCTGGTTGTGCCAGCTGGCCCCTTTTGTAAAAAAGGACCACTTTAGCCCCCGCAGCACAGATGATACGTTTGTAATGGCTATTGAATGTACGGATAAGACGAATGAGGCGGACGCCATCGCTTTTTTACAAAGCGCAGGCGCAAAAGAGGTACAGGTTCAAAACAGGGAAACCGGCTGGTGGTTTGGCCGTTACGATCGGGAATCTGTGGTTTTTGGTAAAAAAGTAGAGGCTGTATAAAATTAGTTTTTGTATTATTATTAAGTAAGAATATGAAGAAATATTTGATCATAAGTGTTGTAGCGGCAGGTATGCTGGCAGGCTGTGGCGCGGGCGATAAGCCAGGTTATTCCTATATGCCGGACATGACGTACAGCCAGGCAGTTGAAACCTACGCACCTACAAGTGATCTTAGTAAAGAAGGTGTTTTTTATAATCGCAAACCGGTACCGGGTACAGTGGCAAGGGGGGAAGATGCTGAATTCATATTTACGTTAGCGCACGATTCAGCAGGATATGCACAGTCTGCACAGCTCAAAAACCCGCTGGATTCAGCCAGTGCTGCTATTGATATGAAAGAGGCAGAGCGGTTATACCTTGTTAATTGTGGTATCTGCCATGGTGCCAAGCTGGATGGTAATGGTCCTTTATTCAAAGGAGGCGAAGGTCCGTTCACTGCGGCTCCCAAGAACTTTATGGACGCTGAGATGAAAGCGATGGCAGAAGGTACCATGTTTTATTCGGTTACTTATGGTAAAGGGCAAATGGGTAGTTATGCTTCCCAGCTGAGCCCGAAACAACGCTGGGAAATTATCGCGTTTATAAAGTCCAAGCAGGGGGGCAGTGCACCGGCGGGAGCTGCAAAAACAGATAGTACAGCGGCAAAGCCTGAAACAAAAGTTGATGAAAAGGCGACTGCAAAAAATAAGTAATAACTAATTCACAGAACTATTAATAAAAGATTCGAATGTCAACTACGGAAAAATTCATACCTACCAAAAAGTATAACACAATAGCGGTTGCGTTAATGATTGTGGGTGTTATTGCTGCAGTTTCGCTGTATGCAGTAACAGGGGGTGATGGCAACCATGATAACCGTGCCCGGTTCTGGGCCAGCCTGTTGCAAAACAGCGTTTACTTTTTATTAGTGGTGAACGCAGCCATGTTCTTTATGTGTGCTACTACATTGGCCTGGGGCGGTTGGCAAATTGCATTTACCCGTGTTACAGAAGCGATTGCCTCCTGTGTACCCGTAATAGGTGTTATTGCTGTTGTTATTTTGCTGGCGCTTTGCTTTGGAGACCATCATACCATTTATCACTGGACGGATGCTGAACATGTAGCGCATGACGCGGCCTTGAAACATAAAAGCGGCTTTTTGAGCAAAGGCTTTTTTGCAACCGTAACCATATTGACCTACGTATTGTGGTCATTCCTTGGCTGGAAAATGAGACAGATGTCATTAAAGACAGACGACGGGGAAGTGGTGAGTACCCTTGAAAAAAGAAAGAAGTTTGTATGGAGCAATACTGTAATGGCAGCATTATATATAGTAGTGTTCGCCTTAACAGTTATGTCTTCCATTCCCTGGCTGTGGATCATGAGTATTGATGCACATTGGTACAGCACCATGTTTAGCTGGTACAACTTTGCAAGCACCTTCGTTGCGGGATTATCATTAATTGCTTTATATGTAGTGTTTTTGAAAAATAACGGGGCATTACCCATGGTTAATAAAGAGCACCTGCATGATCTGGGTAAATTCATATTCGCCTTTTCAATCTTCTGGACCTATCTGTGGTTTGCACAGTTTATGCTGATCTGGTATAGTAACCAGCCGGAAGAGACCATTTACTTTATTAACAGGATCGGCAATGATTATCATTCAAGCCCGTATGCGGGAGTGTTCTGGATCATGCTGATTATCAACTTTGTAGCACCCATATTAATTTTTATGAGCCGCGATTCAAAGAGAAACTATACCATTGTAACCATTGTATCTGTGATAGTGCTGTTCGGTCACTGGCTGGATTATTTCCAGATGGTTTTCCCCGCCGTTTCGCCGGATAAAATGCCAATGATCCTGTTTGATATGGGCATTGCTCTGGGATTTGTGGGGATCATTATGTTTGTAACGGGTAAAACGCTGAGTAAATATCCGTTAACCGCAAGTAACCATCCTTTTGTGAAAGAAGCAGTTATTCACCATACATAAGATCAGGAGAGATAAATTATAATAAAGTAGTTGAAATAAATATTAGAACAACATCGTATGCAAAACTTTTTAATATTCGCCATTTTGATTTTGGGTTTTATCATCACCTTTCAGATTGCCAGGGCAAGTGAGTTTGTGTCGGTAATCAGGGGGGAGGAAAAAACCAGGAAGCAGTCTAATAAGATCAATGGGGTTTTGTTGCTGGTTTTTTTAGTGCTGGGATTGTTTGGTGTGTATTGGACGCATCACACACTGGGTGACAAGATTTTGAAATTCGGCTCCTCTGCTTCTGATCATGGACGTTTGGTTGACAATATGATGTTGTATACGTTAATTGCAACGGGTATTGTATTTTTTGCTACACAGATCCTGTTATTCTGGTATTCTTTTAAATACCAGGAATCGGAAAAAAGAACTGCTTATTATTTCCCGCACAATAACAAACTGGAGTTGCTTTGGACGGTGGTACCGGCAATCGTATTAACTATTTTGATCGGTTTCGGCCTGGTATACTGGTACCGGATTACCGGGGCTGCACCACAGAATGCCATGCAGGTTGAAATTACAGCCAGCCAGTTTAAATGGGAGTTCCGCTACCCGGGTAAAGACGGGGTTTTCGGTAAAAAGTATTATAAGAATATTGATGAGGCCCATGATAACCCGCTGGGGCAGATCTGGGATGATGAAGCCAATCATGATGATATTTTCTTACCCGCAGGTCAGGCGCTGCACCTGATTGTAGGCAAACCGGTAAAATTGATTATTGGTTCTAAGGATGTTATACATAGTGTTGGGTTACCACATTTCCGTTTGAAGATGGACGCGGTACCTGGCACACCCACCACATTGTGGTTTACACCAATAAAAACCACAAAACAGATGCAGGAAGAAACAGGAAATAGTAAATTTGTATATGAAATAGCCTGTGATCAGATGTGCGGACAGGGGCATACCGGAATGAGAGGAGAGATCGTTGTAGAAACGCAGGAGGAATTTGACCAGTGGATGGCTTCCCAGAAGCCCAAATATGCGCAAATGAAGGAAGATCTTGAAGGAGGTGCTGCTGCGCCCGCACCGGCTGCCGGCACAACGGCAAAAGATTCAGCAAAGGTTACTATTGATTCCACTGCCGGCAAGAAAGATTCTACTGGTAAATAATGAAGTTTGATTAAGGGGCAGTATTTAAAAAATTTATTATGAGCGATACTTTACATATTCAGCATGAGGTAGCAAGTCACGGCCACTCTGGTGAACCGCATGTGCATCATCACAAAGAAACATTTATCTCCAAGTACATTTTTAGTATGGATCATAAAATGATTGCCAAGCAATTCCTGGTAACAGGGATCATCTGGGCAATTATTGGTGGTTTATTCTCGGTGTTGTTTCGCTTGCAATTAGGATTTCCTGACCAAAGCTTTCCGATTCTCGAAACATTTTTCGGACATTGGGCGGAAGGCGGAAAGATAAAACCGGAATTCTATTACGCATTAACTACCATGCACGGAACCGTGCTGATCTTCTTTGTATTAACAGCGGGCCTGAGCGGTACTTTCGCAAACCTGCTGATTCCTTTGCAGGTAGGAGCACGTGACATGGCTTCCCCGTTCATGAACATGCTTTCCTACTGGATGTTCTTTGCAGCAAGTATCGTAATGATCTCTTCCCTGTTTACACAAACAGGTCCTGCAGCAGGTGGCTGGACGGTGTATCCTCCGTTAAGTGCTTTAGGACAGGCTTCCCAGGGTTCAAAAAGCGGTATGGACCTGTGGATCATTGCAATGACGCTTTTTGTGGCTTCTCAGCTGTTAGGAGGTCTGAACTATATCTCCACGATCTTAAATATGCGCACCAAAGGGATGTCGATGACGCGGATGCCGCTGACCATTTGGGCCCTGCTTTTCACTGCTATTTTAGGTGTATTATCATTCCCCGTTTTATTATCCGGTCTGGTGCTGCTGATGTTTGACCGTCATTTGGGAACCAGCTTCTACCTGAGTGATATTTATATTGCCGGACAGGCATTACCCAACGAGGGCGGAAGTGCCATTTTGTACCAGCACTTGTTCTGGTTTTTGGGGCACCCTGAAGTGTATATTATTATTATGCCCACGATGGGCCTTGCCTCGGAGATCCTGGCAATTAATGCCCGAAAACCCATCTTTGGGTATATGGCCATGATTGCATCATTGATGGCGATCTGCGTGCTGGCCTTCCTGGTTTGGGCGCACCACATGTTTGTGACAGGATTAAATCCTTTCCTGGGATCTGTATTTGTGTTACTGACTTTATTGATTGCCATTCCATCAGCTATAAAAGTGTTTAACTGGATTACGACCATCTGGCGGGGGAATCTCCGGTTTACACCGGCAATGCTGTTCGCCATCGGTTTTGTGAGCATCTTTATTTCCGGCGGTTTAACCGGGATCTGGCTGGGAAACTCTACTATTGACATTCACCTGCATGATACCATGTTTGTCATTGCACACTTCCATATTGTAATGGGAGTATCTGCCTTCTTTGGTATGTTTGCTGGTATTTATCACTGGTATCCCAAGCTTTTCGGCCGTTATATGAACAACACATTGGGGTATATTCATTTTTGGGTAACGCTGGTATGCGCGTATATGATCTTCTGGCCAATGCACTATCAGGGGCTGGCAGGTATGCCAAGACGTTATCTGGACAAGAGCAGCTGGGCAAGCTTCAGCCAGTTCCACGGTTTGGATGCAATGATCACCGTGGTTACCATTATCGCTTTCTCTGTACAGTTAATGTTTGTATTTAACTACTTCTATTCAATGTACAAAGGAAAGAGGGTAAGATCGCAGAACCCTTGGGATGCAACTACGCTGGAGTGGACTACTCCTATTCATCCGGGTCATGGTAACTGGGAAGGAGAAATTCCGGAAGTGCATCGCTGGGCATATGATTATGGAAAGGATGGAAGAGATTTTATTCCCCAGACAGAGCCGGTTGGTGAAAATGAATCAGAACATTAGTTAATGGTTAATAGTTAATGGTTCGTACAAACTATTAACGACTAACGATTAACAAATAAAAAAAATGAAAAGATCAGGAGAGGGCGGAGTAAGGGATTTTCTCCAGTTAATGAAGCCCTCATTAAGTATAATGGTGGTTTTCAGCAGTGTAATCAGTTACCTGCTGGTTCCCGATGTGATGTATGACTGGTGGAGGATCGTTTTGCTCTTTGTAGGTGGAATGCTGGTAACAGGCAGTGCTAATACCATCAACCAGGTTGTGGAAAAGGATACGGATGCGCAAATGAAAAGAACGGCAAAACGTCCGGTTGCTTCAGGAAGATTAAGTCCGGAGCAAGGCTGGGGGTTTGCGATTTTTACAGGCGCGCTTGGTATTTTTATTCTTGGGTATTATTTTAACTGGACGGCTGCTGCGCTTGCAGCGTTGAGCCTGTTTTTATATGCCTTTGTGTATACACCGCTGAAAAAAGTCAATTCTATTGCCGTTTTAGTGGGTGCTTTTCCCGGCGCGCTGCCCTGTTTAATTGGCTGGGTAGCAGGTTATGTTCCCGGACAACCGATAAACTGGTTAGGCGGTATCATTATGTTCGGCATTCAGTTCCTGTGGCAGTTTCCCCATTTCTGGGCCATTGCATGGGTAGCGCATAAGGACTACAGCAATGTAGGCTTTAAGTTATTACCCAGTGAAAAAGGGCCTACTAAATTTACGGCACTGCAAACGGTGGTATATGCGCTTTTAATGTTGCCGATTACCGTTGCGCCTTTCTTTGTGGGAATTTGTAACTATAACAATGTAAAGGGGATAATAGGACTGGGACTTATTATTGCAGCAAATGTTTTTTTGATCGCAAGGGCTGTAATGCTTTACTCCAGGATGGATGTACCTGCTGCACGCAGGGTGATGTTTGGCAGTTATATTCATTTACCGGTAGTACTACTGGCATTGTTATTGGCAAAGACCTGATTTTTTTAGAAAGATTTTGATTGGTTTATATGAGTACGATTATAGTGAGTGAACAACAAAATAAGAAACTGCATCCGCATAAATTTGCTTTGTGGGTGGCAATAGCCAGTATTTTAATGATGTTTGCCGGTCTTACAAGCGCATTCATTGTTAAAAGTAATCAAACAGGGTGGAGAACCTTTATTTTACCTAAAATATTCTGGGTATCTACCATTGTTATTATGGCAAGCAGCATCACCATGCAAATGGCGGTGAAGACCTTCAGGAACCGGAATATGCAGCAATACCGGTTGTTACTGGGCATTACATTTGCGCTGGGAATAGGATTTGTAATCTCCCAGATACTGGGTTTTACAGAGCTGTGGGCCAGCAATGTACAGTTTAAAGGGGCATCAGGTGCAGGCCAGTTCTTCTATGCGATTGCAGGTTTGCACGCAGTGCACGTAATCGGCGGGGTGATCGCATTGCTGATTATTTTTTTTAAATCGATAGCCGGAAGTACAAAGAGTTATAATACGGTGCCTGTAGAAGTAATGAGCACCTACTGGCATTTTGTAGACGGGCTCTGGATTTATTTGATGATATTCTTCTTAATTCTGGGATAAACAAGTTATAAAAAACTGATTCAATCAATATGGAACAAACAGTAACACATAAGACCAAATGGTGGAGCGGCGGAAAAAGTCCGTTTAATATAGAGTATGGGAAGATAATGATGTGGTACTTCTTATTGAGTGATTCCTTCACTTTTGGAGCATTCCTTATTTCTTTAGGTACCGTTCGTTTTGGATTGAACTATTGGCCGGAGCCCAGCATTGTGTTCAATACATTTCCTTTTGCAGGTCATGCGAACCTTCCGCTTGCATTTGTGAGTGTAATGACCTTTGTATTGATCATCAGTTCCGTTACGATGGTGCTGGCAGTACATGCGGGCCACAATCGTGACAAGAAAGGCGTGGAAAAATACCTGTTCCTTACTATTATCGGTGGTCTGGTGTTCCTGAGCTGTCAGGCCTGGGAATGGCATCACCTGCTTACAGAAGGACATCCTGCACTGGTTGGTGATCATATTGAATTGCTGACCCAACGGAACGGCTCAAATCCCTGGGGTGAGATCGTGCTTCCGCAGGATGTAACGCCCGCTCTTTTAAAATCCTCTCCCGAAACCCTGGCAAAATTGGTACAGGAAGAACATGCTTCCCACCTTTCATTTGCGCAATTGGTTCAAACACCCAAAGAGCAGCTGGTACAAATGCTGTCCAACAGTGAAATGGTGGTACGTAAAGCAGGCCCTACTGCCTTTGGCGGCTTCTTCTATGGTATTACCGGTTTCCACGGTTTCCACGTATCTGTAGGGGTGATACTGCTGATCATTATGCTCATACAAACAAAAATGGGTGTTTTTGAACGGAAAGGCCATTACCTGATGATTGAAAAAATAGGATTATACTGGCACTTTGTGGATTTGGTATGGGTGTTTGTATTCCTGGCATTTTACCTCATCTGATTTTTAACAACATTTAACTGAACTCTAAAGAAATAACAATGAGCCACGATACACACGCACCTGCTTCATCCGAGGTTACTTTTGAACATCATATGGATGACGCCACGTTTAAACAGCGCGTAAAAAAGACAACGCTGATCCTCTCTGTTTTTACCATTATAGAATTGGCGCTGGGTTTTACGATTTATACGATGCATAAAGGAGAGCCGAGTCATGGATTGCTGCTTTTAATAAAAGGCGTTATCTGTATTTTAACCCTGGGAAAAGCTTTTTATATTGTTTCAGTATTTATGCACCTGGGTGATGAAATACGGAATTTTACAATGACCATCCTGTTGCCTCTATTACTGTTTATCTGGTTTATCATCGCCTTCCTGGCGGATGGAAATTCTTATAAGAACCTGCGGAATAAATATGACCCTTATTTTAAGGAAACAACAACACCCACAGGGCACCCCGTGATCCCTTCTGAAACGCACCGGTATAATACCAATCAGAAAGGGCAGAGACAATAAATCATTAACTTGAATTTCAATAAAGAATGGGGCGCCCGCACGGCGCCCCATTTGCTGTAAGAAACCGGGTCTGATAGTGAAAGGGTACCTGGACAGAAGACCGGCAACGGCTAAATATTTCTTATTTTAGCAGAAGCGATTACTGGAACCGGGTAATTACCGGCTGCAGCGCGCTTATGCTCAACAATACAAATAGCAATTAAAAAATAGTATGATGAGAAAGCTGGTTTTATTTATGCATGTATCGCTCGATGGCTTTGCAGCGGATGCAAACAACGGACTGGATTGGATTTCTTATGACAGTGAATTGCAGCAATACGCTGATGGAATAGTGGCTACTGTTGGCGCTCCTGTATACGGACGGGTAACTTATGAGTTAATGGCGGGTTACTGGCCTACCGTGCTCGATAATCCTGAAGCAAGCGAACACAGCAAGGCACATGCCCAATGGGTAGATAAAGCCACCAAAATTGTGTTTTCCAAAACCATGAAAAAGGCAGCATGGAACAACACCATAGTTATAAACGATCATATTGCTGAAGAAATCAATAAGCTAAAACAACAGCCGGGGAAAGACCTTGTAATATTTGGCAGTCCGGGGCTGGCGCATTCGTTTATGGAGCTTGATCTAATTGATGAATACCAGCTTACGCTTAACCCGGTACTATTGGGAAGCGGCATACCTGCATACGATCATATAAAGAACAAGACCAATCTTAAACTGGTAAAAACAACCCTGTTAAAAAGCGGGGTTGTAGGACTCCATTATATAAGAATGCCGGATTAGCTTCTTTCAATAGCTCATAAAAGGAGCGCCTGGCTCCAGGGATATTTTCAAAGTTCGCCTGAATGGTATAATTGAAAATCCGGCAGTTAAAATGCAACGCAGTTGATCTGTTCTGTAAACTATAAATGTAGGCAATGAAGATAATCCTCTACCTGTTATGCGCTCTGGCTCCGTTGTGTGGTAGTGCACAAAATGCCACGATTATTCGGTCTCCGGGTCTTATTCCTGCACATGATAAGCGGATGAAAATATTTCTGGCCGGCAGTATTGATATGGGGCAGTCCGGAAATTGGCAGGCACAGGTTGAACAGCAATTAGCCCATAAGAACTGGATCATCCTGAACCCCCGCAGAAACGACTGGAATAAAGACTGGAAGCCGGTAAGCACTGATACCAATTTCAGGAAGCAGGTAGAATGGGAGCTGGCTGCTCTTGAAAAGGCAGATGTGATCCTGATGTATTTTGAACCAGCATCTAAAAGCCCAATAACGCTTCTGGAACTGGGATTGTATGCGGGATCCAAAAAAATAAGATTAGTATGTCCCGAAGGCTTTTGGCGGAAAGGGAATGTTGATATCGTTTGCGAACGATATGGTATTAAGCAGTATAAAACAGTAAACGAATTGCTGGAAGCACTCAAAAAGCAAATATAATACCTTCTCCCGGGCGGTGAAGAAACGCTTCCTTTTTAGTTTCCTTTGCTGCGGATTCTCTTATAGATGCGGATCGCCAGCATCAGGATAAAAATGAGGAGCAGCATGCCTGCCAGTCCCCAAATAACGCTCATTTCTCGTTTTACCACAACGAGCAGTACAATAGCTACAAGGAAAACGGTGGCAACTTCATTCCACATGCGAAGCTGATCAGAAGTATATTTGTAAACACCGTTCATTTGTTGTTTAAAAATACGGTGCAGGGAATAATGATACCCGTAGAGCAGCAATACCAGTATTAATTTCAGCAGCAGCCAGAACCCTTCAGGTTTAAAAAGAATCGTATAAAAGCCACTGCTGATTAAAACGGAGATGCCCATGATCAGCGTAATAATAGCAGAAGGCCAGGTAATACCGTACCAAAGCGGCTTCATCATCTTCCTGAACTGCGCATGCAGCAATTCCTGTTCAGGTTGTGGCTTGTCAGCTGCCTCTACATTATAAATAAACAGGCGGGGCATATAAAAGAGACCGGCAAACCAGGTTACCACAAAAATAATATGAACTGCTTTTAAATATAAATACGCCAAAATCGCAATTTTATGGGGAATGACCCTAACAAATGGACAGAAGGCATAGCGCCCAGACTGATTTTTACCAAAAGTATACAATTTTGCATTAGAATAGGGTGGAATACCTGCTCAGGGGGATATTTTTTGAATTACGTTAAGAATATCTAATTTTGGCCTCGCCTGAGCAGGTAGCCTATGTTACCGGCCATCATTTTTAATTGCAGTATTTATGCTCCGGGAAAATCGAAATCTTTATTATTGTTTACCAGCAAAACGGGCCTATGCAAAAGGGGTATAGTTATTTTCTGCTTATCTTTTTTGCTTTTATACTCATTGTAAGCATTGTTTTTACCCAAAACCTTACGGGGCGGGCAACCAATGCGTTGCAAAACGGGAATGTGGAAGCAGTGGAAACGTTCAAGAATAACAACGGCATGCAGCAGCTGGTCAACCTTTCTTTTTCGCTCCAATCCCGCTTTCAGCAAATAAATAGTCTGAGCAAAGAGGTTGTAAATAGTTTGGAAGACTCCCTCATTCTGCTGGGCTATAACGCAAATGTGCTGAATGATGCCATTGTAAGGAAAGGTACAGTTCCTAACCTTCACAGCCTGATAGATGCCGTGAATACGCAGCTTAACCTTTCCTATGCTATTCTGGATGCCCGGCAGAAAGATAATCTGCCCTTACTGGGAAGACTTACTGATTCGCTCAACCGGTCAAAGCCAGGGGAAGCCGTATACCATTATGGTGTGCTGGTTGAAAAGTTTCTGGAAAACCAGCTGCAACAAACGCTGGTAACCAATTCTATCCATTCCTACAGGCTTTCCGTTTATAACCGTACACTGGCAATAGGAGCTGTTATAGCCGTGCTTCTTTTTACAACGATTATCGTAATAAGGCAGTGGCAGCAGCTGTTATTAATTAAGGAATTAAGAGTGGCCCGGGAGGCGGCAGTTAAAAGCAGGAACGCCAAGGACGAATTTTTGGCCAATATGAGCCATGAGCTGCGCACTCCCCTGAATTCTCTCATTGGCTTCGGGAACCTGCTGTCGGATACGCCTCTTACAAGCCGGCAAAAAGAATATGCAAATACAATTCTCTCAAATGGCTATAATTTATTGCATATTGTAAATGATGTGCTGGATTTTTCTTCCATTGAAGCCGGCAAGCTGCGCATTAAGCACATTTCATTTGATCTGCAGGAGCTTTTTAAAGACCTGGAACGTATGTTCGCTGCCATCATAGTAGAAAAAAAACTAACATATCAATGGAAGATCGGCCCACAAACCCCACAACTGTTAAAAGGAGATCCGCAGCGGTTGAAACAGGTGCTGGTCAATCTTATTAACAATGCGATTAAGTTTACGGCTCATGGAGGTGTGGAGGTTCACGTAAGTCCGTTGCCTTATGAAAAAGAAAGCGCATATCAGCTGTTGTTTAGCGTAAAAGATACCGGGGAAGGAATTCCTAAAGAAAAAGTAGGGCTTATTTTTGAGCGGTTTGAACAACTGGAGCATTCCACCACCCGGCAGCATGGCGGCACTGGACTTGGGCTGAGTATTGTGAAAAGTATTGTTGAAAGGATGGGTGGTTCGGTTTCCGTAAGCAGTGAAGTAGGAATGGGCTCTAAATTTACCTTCACCGCTGTTTTTGAAAAAGTAGCGGTACCTGTAAAAGCAGCCGGCAAGGAAGACCAGGTGTTCATCGCTGACTTTTCGGGGTATACAGCACTTGTGGTGGAAGATAATGCTGCAAACCGGTTACTTATCAAACACCTGTTAAAGAAGCACCGGCTGAATATTGAAGTGGCAGAAAACGGATTGCAGGCCCTGGAAAAAGTACGGCAACGGACTTATGATCTTATCCTGATGGATATTCAGATGCCACACATGAACGGGTATAATGCCATATCCGTAATGCGCGAAGAGTTGCAGATCAGCACGCCGGCTATTGCAATGACAGCGTATGTAATGGAAAATGAGATTAAACGTTGTTTTGCTGCAGGGTTTAATGAATATATTGGAAAGCCGATTGAGGAGAAGGAAATCATTGCCAAGATCAGTCAATATCTTTCGGTTTCCCGTGATGATGCCGGGCAAGCTGCTGCAATAAACAGGGATCTTGACTTTTTCAGAGAACTGACCGGGGGGAATGAGGCTGTAATGCAGGAAGTGCTTGGAGAGGTAAAAAAACAATGGATGAGCGATAAGGAAGAGCTGAAAGCCGCGGCCAGCGCCGGTAATATACAGGAAATAGCCCGTATCCTGCATCGCGCTAAATCTACCTTTTCGGCTTTTGGTCCGAACCATATTCTGTTGAAATTGTTAAACGATACCAGTATTACAACCGGTACGGCAGAGAGCATTGTTAAAGATTGTGACCGGGTCATTGAACAAATTGATAAAGAAGGCAGCTTTGTATTCCAATCCTGACAATATGCACCAGCAACTCATAAAAAATACCTTAAAGCAGGGGCGGCTGTATAAAACAATATTACTGGCGCTTATCCTTTTGTGGGTGATCTCAGCAGTTTTGATTGCGGGGATGCTTTTGTTTACTCAAACCCCGGGTGGAAAAAAGAATAAAAAATTACCGGGAAGACACCTTTCGCTGGATGAGCTGTTATTGTCCTTTAATGAGCTGAAGCTGGATACGAATGCTACGCTGGTCAATTTACAGCTAAAGGAAATTTCCCAGAAAAAAAGCGCTTCAGACGAAGAAAAGCGGCTGATTGCAGACTATAGAAAGAAGGTTTATAACAGCATATTGGAGCAAAAAATAAAAACACCTGTCCCTGCTAAACAAACCGGTTTTACTATTAAACCGGTTCCTCAATAATGGAGTATGAAATCGTATCTGTTTATTTTTAGTTTGCTTTTGCTGGCTTCCTGTGGAGTACAAAGACAACTGACGACTGCAAAGGAACGCAGTGAAAAAGCAAAAAGAATGGCTCAGGAGGAAGAAGCACAATTGGACTCTGTAAAGATGATCCTTGATGCCAGGACCGAAGACCATACTGTTGACAGTGTTTTAACGAAAGATGTACTGGATATTCTGGACAAGCTGAACAGCCGGCTGAATAGTGTGCAGCAACTGGCGTTAATTATAGACGCGGCTGCTAAGAACAGGTCTTCATTCAGAAAAGGAATTGCCACAAATGACATTTTAGCCAAACTTATTCTGCTGGATTCGTTTAATAATACACAAAGACGGCGTGAGGAAGTGTATAGCATGTTAAATGAATCTGTGCGTCTTTCAAAATATAAGATGTTTCATTTAGCGGCTTTTTTTGATCAGGGGGTATACCGTATACCGCAAACGGCAATGAATACCATTGCAGCTAATTTTACGCCGATCATTGACTCTTTATCGCTCGTTGCAAATAAGTATTCCAATATTGACCGTGAGGCACGGATCGTATTTGTAGGCTATTCAGATAATACACCGGTAGCTCAAACAGGACCACTGTATAAAGAGCTGGTGCAGATCCTTAATAAGGATATTCCTTCCCAGTCTGAACTGAACCAGCTTCTTTCAGACTTGCGTGCAAAGGAAATGGCACAAAAGATAAAGATTGTTTTAGATGCCAACTCCGCCAGGTTTAAAAATTTTAACTCGTTAAAAATAGGATATATCGCTTATGGAAAAGGCGAAGCCTATCCTTCGCCCAAAATTAAAGATTATAAACCTTCCGATGAACGAAGACGGATTGTGGTATGTTACTGGACGGTATTACCAGACATCTCTGCACTCTGATGATAAAGAGTGCGGATTTTAAAACGTGGTCATAAAACCTGTCCTCGTAATACGAATATTATTCAGCGTTTTTTCCTGTTTCTTCAATTAATTGTAAAAGGGTATCTACCCAGAGTTCGCTGGTATTCATACAGGGGATATAGGTGTACTTTTCGCCCCCGTGTTTTAAAAAATCTTCCTTGCCACGCATTTCGATCTCTTCCAGTGTTTCAAGGCAATCACTTACGAACGAGGGACAAACGACAATCAGTTTTTTTATGTGTTCCTGTGGTAATGCCGGCAGCCGTACCTGTGTATTAGGTAAGAGCCAGGGATCCCGGCCCAAACGGCTTTGGTAGCTTTGCTGCCACTGGTCTTTTCTCAGGCCCAGCTTTTTGGCTACGAGCTCACTGGTAATGGTAACCTGGTGCCGGTAGCAGGTGGGGTGTGCCGGGCTCGATTTAAAACAGCAGTTTTCAACCTGCATACAGTGCTTATGGGTAGGGTCTGCCTTTAATACGTGCCGCTCCGGAATGCCATGATAACTAAAGAGCAGCTGATCAAAGTCCTCCTGCAGGTAAGGGCGCATGCTTTCTGCTAAGGCATTGATATAAGAAGGGTGCTTATAGTAAGGAGGAACTACTTGTAATGTAAAAGAATAATTCTTTTTTTTATGTGCCGCTGTCATGTGTGCTACGGCTGTTTCAAAACTGCTCATGGCATAATGGGGGTATAAAGGCACCAGGATAACATTTTCTAAATCCGGCATCCGCTTCAGCAGGGCTTCATAGGAGGCTTCCGGTGTTGGGTTGCCATAGCGCATGGAGAGTTCAACCGGAAGTTCTGTTTTTTTCTGAACGGCATCCTGCAGCTGCTTCGACAAAACAATTAACGGAGAGCCTTCATTCCACCAGATCGTACTGTAAGCTTCTGCAGATTTAGGTGCCCGGAAGGGAACAATAATTCCTTTTACCAGCAAAAAACGCAGCCAGTAGGGCTTGTCAATAACCCTTTTGTCCATTAAAAACTCATTCAGGTATTTTCTTACGTCTTTAACTTCAGTTGAATCCGGCGAGCCCAGGTTCATTAAAATTACTCCGGTTTTACGCATTATATAACTAATATTCGTTTACTTTTCAGGATAATGATCGCTTATGTCAGTTTTTGATCAATAAACAACAGAATAACAACCGGCAAAGATATAAGTTATATGAAAGTGATCTTGTTTTATACAGTTCTTTCTGCAGAACAAGTAGGCTGCTGGCAAGGAAAAGGAGAGACCTGCAGTAATTAGCTGGAACTCATGATAAAAATCATATTTTTTTTCGCTGCCGGTGACAAAAATATGACGATACTCCAACTTATCCTTTATACATTTGCGCAGTTATCATGGCAATAGAGGAGTTTCATATTTCAAAACAGGTTTTAGATCGTTTTTGTATTGCTGGTATTAACTATCACAAAGCAGATGCTGCAACGAGAGGTCTTTTTTCGCTAACCAATGATGCTTTTGCAGCTTTGGGTGAAAGCGCAAAGCTTGCCGGACTAAAAAGTGTTTTTGTTGTTTCTACTTGTAATCGCACAGAAATTTATGGTTTTGCAGAATCCGTAATGCAACTGGTAGAGTTGCTGGTATCGCATACAAATGGGGATAAGGCTGCTTTTTACGAATGCGGTTATTTTAAAAACGGAGATGAAGCGCTGCAACACCTGTTTGATGTTGCTGCAGGGCTGGATTCTCAGATCCTGGGTGATTATGAAATTCTTGGCCAGCTGAAAAGGGCTGTGGATACAGCGCGGAAGCAGCAGCTGATTGGTCCGGTAATGGATCGTATGCTCAATTTCGCTTTTCAGGCTTCAAAGAAAATAAAAACAGAAACCTACCTGAGCGACGGAACTGTTTCAGTGTCATTTGCGGCTATTGAGTTGCTGCAGAATATCAGGGAGATTGCTGTAAAAAGGATACTGATCATCGGCGCGGGCAAATTCGGGCTCAATGTTTGTAAGAACCTGAACACTTACCTGCCGGGCACTGCTGTTACGATTATGAATCGTACGGATGAAGTAGCCAGGGAAATAGCAGCAGAGAACAACGTTGATTTTGCATCTTACAACAATAAAGCGGCAGCAATTGAAGCAGCAGATATCATTATTGTTTGTACCAATTCCAAAGAACCCACTGTGCTTCCGGAACACATAACAGCCGGAAAACAGCAATTACTGCTGGATCTGTCCGTTCCTGTAAATGTGCACCCGCTGGTAAAAGAAATAGAGGACGTTACCGTAATTGATGTGGATACCATTTCCAGCTCTATCCTCGACAAAACGCTTACCCGGCGCAAGGCGGAAGTGCCCAAGGCCAATACAATCATCGATCACTTTAAGAAAGAGTTTCTGAATTGGCTAAGAGAGCATCATTATGCACATCATCTGAAAACGTGGAAAAATAAACTCTGCGAAATTGATTTAACGCAAACAGCCGTTTGCGAATTTTATAAAGATAAGGAATTGATCAGCGAAACTGAACGCGTACTTCGTGCACAGAAAGCGGTAAAACAGCTGGCTGTAAACTTAAAAGTTAAGCACGATAAAGGTTGCCAGTTCATAAGCAGCATCAATGATTTTCTGCAAATACCCTAAGCGGTGTAGAATATGATCCGTATTGGTACCAGAGATAGTCAACTGGCCGTATGGCAGGCCACCCAGGTAAAAAATCTTTTAGAGAATTTTGGAATCTCCGCCCGGTTAGAGCCCATCAAAAGTGAAGGGGATCTTGACCTGCAAACGCCATTGTATGCAATGGGGGTACAGGGGGTATTTACAAGAGCGCTGGATATTGCATTGCTGAACAACCATATTGACATAGCAGTACATAGTATGAAGGATGTACCCGTAGCGTTGCCGGAAGGAATCACGGAAGCGGCTGTTTTAGAACGTGCCTCTTACAGGGATATCCTGGTATTGAACGAAAACTGGCAGGCACCGGGTATCAGTATGGAAGCAATAAAAAAAGTAATAGAGGGCAGTGCGCTTCCGGGGGCCGAAGCCCTGCGCCCGGACCTGATTATAGCTACCAGTAGTGTGCGTCGCAAAGCCCAATGGCTGCACCGGTTTCCTGGTCATACGATTGAAAATATCAGGGGCAATGTAAACACCCGTTTGCGTAAGCTTGCGGAAAGTAACTGGCTGGGCGCCATCTTTGCCGCGGCCGGCCTGGAACGTATCGGTCTGAAGCCTGCCAACAGCATAGACCTGACCTGGATGCTTCCGGCTCCTGCGCAGGGAGCCATAATGGTAACGGCACGAAAAGGGGATGAACGAACATTAAGGGCTTGTAATCGCATTAATCATGTGCAAACGGCTTTTTGTGTAAAAGCTGAGCGCGATTTTTTAAGCGAGCTGATGGGCGGATGTGCCACCCCGATAAGTGCCCTGGCAACACTTTCAAAAGATCAGCTGCATTTTACAGGAAGTGTAGTAAGCCCCGATGGTATTGAAAAAGTAGCGGTCGAGGAAGTCTATTCGCTGAATGATACGAAAGCGCCCGGGAAACAGGCGGCAGCCGCAATTTTAGATAAAGGAGCAAAAGCCATTATTACAAAGATGAATAATGAAAAATAAGCGGCTTCATATCTTAAGTACCAAAATCATTGATGAAGCATTGATAGACCTGGTGAAGGATACGATACAATTGGATTGTATTCCGTTCATTGAAACACAGGTCCTTTCTCCTTCCGAAATTGCGCGGCAGCTTTCGGGGATTCCGGTGCAAAACGGGTTAGTGATCTTTACCAGCGTGAATGCCGTAAATGCAGTAGCAGCGGCCGTTCCGGTTCAGCCCGGCTGGAAGGTAGGCTGCATAGAAGCCACTACAAAAAAGAGAGTGCAGGAACTATTTCCCTTATCAACAATTGTTGCAGCAGCACCCACGGCCGCACAACTGATGGAGCAGGTGTCTGCTCTTGCACCCGAGTATTGTACTTTTTTTTGTGGAAATAAACGGCTGAATACCGTTCCGTCAGGATTGGAAAAAAATAAGATCCCTTATAAGGAAATAATAGTTTATAAGACCACTAAAACCCCGCAACCTGTCAGTAAAGAATACAGGGGTATTATTTTTTATAGCCCCAGCGGGGTGGAAAGCTTTTTTGAACTGAACACTGTTCCGGATGCAACAAAAGCGTATTCCATTGGGCCTTCTACTACAAAAGCTTTGCAGAAGTATACAGGAAATATCCTGCAAAGCCGGGTGCCGGATATAAAGCAAATGATCATGTGGATCAGGAATGACAGTATTGGAACATAAACAGATAAACGACAGAAACGGCAGTATGCAACAGGAATTAAAAAATGATTTGATTTTAAGAACGCTTCGGGGAGAAGCTACAGAACGAGCACCGGTTTGGATGATGCGCCAGGCGGGCAGGTACCTGCCGGAATATATAAAGCTCCGGGAAAAATATTCTTTCTTTGAAAGATGCCAGACTCCTGAACTGGCTTGTGAAATTACTTTGCAGCCGGTTGATATTGTGGGAGTGGATGCTGCTATTTTATTTTCTGATATATTAGTGGTTCCTCAGGCTATGGGACTTGAAGTGCAGCTTGTGGAAAAACAGGGCCCCTATTTACCAGAGCCGATAAAAACCAATAGCGATCTGCAACGGATTCATGTTCCGGACGTAGAAGAAACATTAGGATATGTTTTTGATGCCATCAGGCTGATTAAAAACGAGCTGAATGGCCGGGTGCCGCTGATCGGTTTTGCCGGTGCGCCATGGACCCTTCTTTGTTATATGGTACAGGGC
>DASVMC010000615.1:0-6267 GCA_036384555.1 Niabella sp.
TGGCCACTCTGCGTTTTGCTTTGCGCTCCTCAATAGCTTTTGCAGTACGTTTTTTAATCTGCTCGTCATGTTCAGCACTCCATGCAGTAAATTTCTGCATAGCTGCTGCTTCATCAAACAGCCCCAATTTAACCCCGCGTAGTAAGTGTTTCAGGTATAACACACCTTTAAAACTCAGGATACGGCGTACCGTATCAGTTGGTGTAGCCCCTTTGTTCAGCCATTCCAACGCTTTCTGACGATCCAGCTCAATTGTAGCAGGAATAGTCAGAGGGTTGTAGGTACCTAACTTTTGAATAAACTTACCATCACGAGGGCTCCTGGCGTCTGCCACTACGATAAAGTAGAAAGGTCTCTTCTTTGACCCGTGTCTTTGCAATCTAATCTTAGCTGCCATTTTAAATAGAAATTTAAGGCTTGTTAAACAATTAATTCACCCATACAATAACATATGGGGCACCAAAATTAGTTGATTTTCGCATACCAACGCCAAATTTCAACAGCTTTTGAAAAAATTGATTGATTTTAAGATTTTATTATTAATAAATCCCGGATTTTGTAAAAATTTTCAAGACTGTCTTAGAATAATACAGGTAACGGACAGGCTATCGTATAATTTTTAGGGACTGGCTGCTTTCCGGCCGATGCACATACACAGGCAATGAAAACGTTTCATGCGTTATTGGTTTTTCATAAAAAATAACCGGCTGATTATCTGTTCTTACCAACTGAGCAACTTTATCCCCTGCATAATAATGGGTTATTGTCTTTTCAGGGAATCCTGAAAGCACATACCCCTCCCGGTTCAGCTGATCAAATAAAGCGGTGAGCCCTGATTCATTTTCTCCACGCGGAAGGTATAAAGCGGTATCCACTTCATTAAATTTATCGTTTTGCAGATCCACCAACAGGCTAATATGCTGCTGATCAAACGCACTATAAAGATGCTGATAAAAATAAACGATTGAAGAGGTATCAGGCAGCGCCTCTTTTATAACACCTGAGCGGGACCAGCCGTCAATAGTATACGGTACCTCCGCTTTAAAGCCGGAAGCGTTTTCGATGATCGAAACCTCCTCATCAGCCACGCTGTCTCTTGATGAATAGTTAAATACTTCCCTTTGCCGGCTATAATCATTCTGGGATGCATCATATACAAAAATGCGCAATTCAAAAAAGCTCTCTTTTTGCAGCACTTTTTCTCCGGCCAGCGGCAAGACCCGGAACCTTATCTTTTGATCCCCACTTCTTAATATATGATGATTTATCGGGTACTGAGAAGATAATGACCCTCCTTCATAATGCATAAAAGCAGGAAGCTCATTTACAAAAATTTCAAAATTGCAAACAGCGGAATGATAGGCTACCAGGTAATAAGGTTCAATAAGATGATCCATGGGTTACTTTACTTTCGTAAATTTATTTTTAACGCCTGCATAATCCAGTACTAATTGGTCACCACTTACAGTATAACCAGCCTTATCTTCCTGTTGTGCTCCCTCCTCTGTTAAATACAGCACTCCGTTTTCTGTACGGTATTTCATTTTTGTTGCGGTCTTCATTGATCCTTCTCCTGTAGCCTGTGTAACCGTTCCATCTGAACCAAACTCCAGGGTCATTGGCTCAATGGCTTTACCGGAAGCGCTATCCGTAACATTTCCTTTCCACAGACCCAGCAAGGCTTTATCCCTGCCCTTATCCTGCGAATTACAACTAATTGCCAAAATGGTCAGTATTAAAAAAAATAATTGTTTCATCTTTTTTATTTAAATCAAATATAGGTTTTTTCAAATTTCATTTCTCCCTTATCCACTAACTGTGATTCTCCCTCATAGGTAAACGTTCTTTTAAACACACCAAATTTCACGGTGCCTACAGCTACAAATGTTGCCTTAATCCCTGCAAACTCTGCTACCGGGCTTGCATAAATACCCTTTTTATCGGCTCCTATTTTTAAGCCGGCAGCAATAGCGGTAGTCGCATTTGCTTTCACCTCTCCGTCAAATCCCAGATACCCGTAGCCGGCTTTTGCCCACGCTTTAAACTCAATGGTCACCTGGATTTTCCCGGTCGCTTTTACCTCACCCGTAGTTTCTTTTGGATAGGCTGTATTAATGGTCACTTTTCCATTTACATAAATACCTCCTGCAAAAATTACAAGAAACTGGATACCTGCCTCTTTTCCTAACTTTTCCAGGATCCATTTGATAACACTCCCTGCTCCGGGACAAACGGCATTACCCGCACTCTCTACGAAAATTTTAAACAGGTCAATCGTAAAAGACGCCTCCACAAGCGGCTTGGCATCCACTCCTATTGCAATTATGGTTGCCACTTCCGGCGAATCGGGCAATGCCCTTTCAAGATACCATTGTGCAGAAACCGCAATTACGGGTGCTTTGACCTCAAACACAAACCGTCCTTCCGCCATGGGTGAATTGGCAATACGGTCGGTCATGCTCTTTATCTTATTAAAAAGCGCCAGTGTCTTGGCAATGCGCTCTCCGAACTCTTTTCCAATTTCGACACTTTGCGATTGTGCATCCCACTCTGCTTTTAATGATAACCCGAAGGACTGCGCCATCTCTCCATAGTTCTTTGACCAGCCGGCATCTATTGCAGATCCGATTACCTTTTCTCTTCCGGTCTTTATATCATGCGGATGTAGCTTGTTCCCAAAACTATAGGCAAAGGGTTGCGTGTGATTCCATTTGAACTCCAGCGTCCACTTAATGTCAGGATATACCAAAACAACGAAGGTTGCATGTTTCTTATCTGAAAAATAGCGGCAGGAATGAACATGATAATAAATCGCGTTAGGGGTTGTTGCTCCCGGCCAGAAATACTGAAGGGGAAAGGCATTAAAGCGGGAAAGATCTGAATATACCCAGTACCGGAATGAAGAGGCCGGATAATCAGCAGAACTGTCCCCGCTATCCACTTTTTGCCCAACATTCACCACCTTCACCACATTTGTATGCTTATCCTTATCCCTGAAGCAGCTCTTACTATCAAATCCAACAATATCAACGGTTAACTCCTTCTTATCCTTTTTATTGGAAATTGAAGGGGCCACTGTTTCATATACAATGGTCTGCGCATCATGCCCGTTAAATTTAAAAGCAATATCCACACGTCTCGCCTCTATATATTCCTTCTCATCTTTATGTTTAATGTTATCCCGCCCTGATTGATCATCCGTAGGATTGATCTCGCCCTTCCCAACCGAAATAATACGCTTAGCCTCTAAACCTCCGTCTGCAAAAAACTTTTTTACAATATCGCTTCTCTTTTGAGAAAGATCTTTATTATACTCCATCTTCCCAATAACACAGGCGTATCCATCTAATTTGATAGTGGAATGCTGATGCTCCAGTAAAAATTTCAATATGTTATTCAGTGTTTTTACACCTTCCTGGTCCAGTGTGGCCGAATCAAATTCAAAATGCACTGTACGGGTGATCGGGTCTTCTGGGTGTGTTACGTTTTTCAGGCTTTTGCCGTTATCAAACAGCAGAACTGTAGCAGGCGTTGCTTTCCCGTCTTTTACAGATACTTCTGTTATTTTAATCCGGTCAAATTTGCAGGGCTCATAACGTACCGCATTTACATCCGGTTTGTAAATTTTTGTAGGCGTCTGATTTTGTGCCACCGATGTGTTGGACGTAGCTACCTTGTCTTTAACATTTAAGTAGATGGCATGTAAGTCCTGTCCGAGATTATCTTTAACATAGGCACCGGAAGCCTGATCTTTCACCTTCACATAGAACTCTTCCACGGTTTGAATATTGGATACCTGGGCCATCCAGGAAAAAGTATTCTGGATCTTCAGGTTTACCTCTCCGTCAATCACCTGAACATCTGTGTAGGTCCATATTTTTTTATCGGCCTTTGCTGTTTGCTGATTGTAAACCTCCACCGTCAGTTTATTCCCATTCAATCCTTCTGTTTCCAGATGCAGGTATATGATATGCCCGTAAGAAATATAGTTCGTCTTATTATTATTCTTAATGGATTTTCCACCTCTCTGAGTACTCCACTTGCTGGAAATAATTTTTTGCGGACAAAGTCCTCGTACATATATACCCGTTTCGGTTTTATAATCCCTTTTACCCGATAAGCTGGCTTCAACATAATAGAAATAGCTTCCGCACAATTTTTTAGACAAATTAACTCCATACACTTGTGTGGCGGGAGCTACTAATTGATTTACGATCACTTTCCGGTCCATATCCTGGCGCATCCAGGTAACCCCTTTTTGCAGGTCAGCATTAGTGGTTCCAGTCTCCCATTCCTTTACAGCAAACCAAACATATTGATCCGGCTTCATTACCACTGATCGGGCAGTACAAAGGTTCTTATAAATCAGACCTTCTACAGCAGCAATTTTTTTTACACCTTTAGCCATTACAGTAATTGTTTCTTTACAGCATCTTTACCGCCCGTATGGGCAGGCTGTTCTCCAATAATAATAGTAGTATCAATCAATGGGTTGAGCTGAGCCTGCACATCTTTATCGGCATTTTGAAAGTTTTGAGATGAGGGCTCGGTAATTTGGCCATGATTAACGATCTGTATACAGGCAGTGCCTGCTACAGCACAAACGGCTTTGCTATCTTCTAAAAGGATCTTCCCGCCATTACTTAGTACCACGTCTTCATAAAAACCATTCCATTCAGTAATAACAGGTTTGCAGGGGGGCGGCGGACTCCCCATTTTGGTGCAGGACCCAAATGAATTATTTTCAAATGTTGCGGCCCCGGTCTCTTTTGTGGTAGCAATACGTTTTTTGGATGCCGACTTATCATTAGCATATTCTTTCTGGTGCGACAGTACCTTCAATTTGTCCGGAGCATTCCCGAACTGGCATTTACAAATGGCCCCTTGTACCACTATATGTTTTTCACTCATAAAAAATAAACATTATCATTAAAAAATCAGCTGCTGATTGTACGTTCTATTTTGTTGATGCTGCTCATAACCACCCTTTCCTGATTTAAAGACAGGCTGCATTTCTGATATAGAGCTATCATCTGATTACTGACCGGTTCCAGAAAATATTTTGCAACAAAATCCCCGGCAACTTTTTCATCAGAAGAAGCCACCGGCAAACCAGCCTCCAGGTCAGCTGCGCTTCTTTCATCACAGGCCTTCCCCTGTTGTTCTATGTATGCCAACCCGTCCGCGTTCAGGTATTTATCCAGCTTCAGGTCAATGGCATACGCAACGGGCATCTTATGTGGCAGTACCGGAAAAGCAATGGTACTCTTACCTGTATAATCGCTGTTATACCGTGTATAAATACCATTGGCGAATAAAGCTTTAATAAAAAGATCGTTTAGCATTACTTTCTCCGTCAATGTCTGATCCATAATAGTCTGCTCACATTCATACAGATAACGCTCCATTACTTCACCTGTATACTCCGTAAGAAGTTTTTCTTTCTGCTCTGCCCAGCGTTTTTGAATTGCCGGATGATTTGCAATGCCTGAATAATTTCCGTTGCCATCTGTTTGTATATGCAAAGGATACAGAACGGCTGCTGTTTTTACAGCCAGCTCATCTGCTATATCATTCGCTTCTTCATCATTAATATAGGTCTTTGTTAAACGGGTGATCTCAAACACAGCGCCTTTTCTATTGGTTCCGATTAAATGTACACCAGCCTCATATTTTATCGTATGCTTTACAGCGCCCTGTGTAAGCTCCAGCAATACACCGTAAGCCACGGGATTTTCACGAGGATTAAAATGCAACCGGTTCCCAGTACCTAAAGACACCTTTTCCTGCCGGACCTTTTTCAATACTGTGCCTGTTGTTCTGCCCGCATGAGACGGAATAAACAATTGTTTTACATCCGGAGGTATTTTATTGTTGACAAGGCGCTGTGAACGATCGCAATGATCATTGTGATAGGCGATCAGCTCTATTGATGATACACTCAACTTCCGGGATATGGAACTGAGCGTATCGCCCTGTTGTATACTATATGTAAGGTGTTCTTTCAATTCCATCTATTTTGACAGCGGCCTGTTCTTTTTCTGTTATTTTTTATTCTATTTATCCGGTAATCTTACAATTGGCTATTCGATAACTATTTTTGCCGGCTCTTTTATTGCTGCATCAGGAGTGAATTCGAAGGCGACGTATTCAGCATTATTCTGCTTTCCGTTCAGCACCTGATGCATCCGGGCAACTTCTTTATTATTGTTGTCTAGCACTTTTACCGAAACCGTTTCTCCGAAGTCTTTCTTGTATATAAAATAA
>DASVMC010000616.1:0-2226 GCA_036384555.1 Niabella sp.
TTTACGCTCTTCCGGATTTTTCTTCAGGTAAAGCGGTAATAAACTTTGCCAGGGTTCGGGCAATGCTGATGTATCCAGATCTGTGCGCACAATATGCTCCTGGATCTCAAAATCGGAAATCTTTGATGCATCGTAGGGTGGTTTACCGGAGACCAGGTGGTAAAAAGTAACGGCAAGCGAATAGCTATCTGTTTTATATGACAGGTTCTTTACATCGTATACCTGCTCCGGGCTCATATACATTAATGTCCCCATCCGGGAACCTGTTTGCGTAACGGTCACATTATCGCGCAGCTTTGCAATGCCGAAATCCAGTATTTTGATCTGGCCGTTTTCAGTCAGAAAAAGATTAGAAGGTTTTATGTCCCTGTGTATAATATTTTTCCGGTGTGTATATTGCAGCGCATCTACCAGATCATTCCACCAGCTGATGAGTTGTTCCTTTGAAAACAGCTCCCCCTCTTTCATACGATGTGAAAGGTCCTTTCCCTCAAGATATTCCATGATCATACAGGGGCACCCGTTGATCGTGGAATAATCATATACGTTCCGGATATGCGGGTGGTTTAACTGAACCATCAGGCGGGCTTCATTCTCAAAACGATGCACCACTTCCGGCATTTCACAAAACCGTTGCTGCAACATCTTTACAGCTGCCGGTTTCTGCAGATAATTTTCTGCATACCAGATAGATGCCATTCCTCCCGCTCCTAATTGGTATTTTAGTTTGTAACCGTTAATGGTTGTATTCTCCATTGCCTTACTTTCTTAGTCTGCTGCTATTTTTCTGACGGTTTATTTCCATTATTCGCTCTTTCAAACTTACTCCAAATATTTGTAACTGCCATATGCGTCTCTATACGCTTAATACTTTGTTTTCCACAATGTAACCTGCAAAATAATCCCCCGAAGTCCCGAAGACCTTTAAAATTGGGATAAAACCGGTAAATGAAGGGATTAAGACGGTAAACGGACCTTAATTTTGCCGGATATTCCGGTTTAATTGATCTTTTATGAGCCTTATGTCTGTTTTAAATGCCCTTGATCTGCCCGGTGCAGTTCATAACCCTGTAACGGGTGGCGATATTAATGCGGCTTACCGCATCGATTCAGACAGAGGAACCTATTTTCTAAAGATCAATGAAAGGATTCCTTATGAAGGACTATTTGAAAGGGAAGCTTCCGGCTTACAGGAGTTAAGCGCCAACAGCCGTTTCGTGATCCCGGCACCCCTAAAATGGGGAACAGTGCAACATGAACAATATCTGCTGCTGGAATGGGTACAACAGCAGCCTCCTCAAAATGACTCATGGGTGTTATTTGGAAAAATGCTGGCTGAAATGCACCGGAGCGTACAGCCCTATTTTGGGTATAAAGAGGACAATTATTTAGGCACCTGGCAGCAAAGCAATAACCCAGCACCAACCTGGCAGCAGTTTTACGCTGATTTCCGGATCCTGCCACTGGTGAGGAAACTTTATGATGATCAAAAACTGAATGCCACGGATAGCGTCCGTGCAGAAAATTTCTGTAAAACGTTAGCTGATCTTTTCCCGCAGGAAACACCTTCGCTGTTGCATGGCGACCTTTGGAGCGGCAACCGGTCCTTTACAGCAGCAGGGGAACCCTGTATTTTTGATCCCGCCGTTTATTACGGGCACCGGGAGATGGATATTGGCATGACGCTTTTATTCGGAGGGTTCGACCAACAATTTTATCAGTCCTACCAGCAACTGTACCCATTGCAGCCGGGCTGGAAACAACGGGTCCATTTCACCCAATTGTACCCGTTGCTATTACATGCACATCTTTTTGGAGGACAGTATATTCACCGTTGCCAGGCCATATTGTCCTCCTTCAGCTAGTATTATATCAACTCTGAACTGTTATTTTGAATGCTTACCGCTGAATGTGCAGCATGGTGCTGACATACAATTCTTTTCTGCTGTACGCTGTGAAGTTCCCACCTGAAGGACTCAGGCCGACAGGCACGGGAATGGCTTACCCCCGACTCTTTACCTGGGACAGGCACCAGCTTCAAAAGGGATCACTTTACGCTCAATCTTTTCCCTCGTCTTCATCAAGATCATTATGATCGTCACCCCCAAGGCTGTAATAATTATTTTCTTCGTCTTCTTCCCCAATTTGCTCATCCGTATCATCCAGTTCTGATCCTGGTACATCCAGTCCCTCGCTTAACGGGGATTCATCTGACTTCTTTTTAAA
>DASVMC010000617.1:0-6404 GCA_036384555.1 Niabella sp.
TTTGTGACGCTTACCGGGCCCAGTATGGTTGCCACTTTATTTCGGCCATGCCCACTAATCTCTACGGGCCTAATGACAATTATGACCTGGAGCGCTCTCATGTGTTGCCGGCATTGCTGCGGAAATTCATAACTGCCAAAAAAGAAAACGCACCATCCGTAACTGTTTGGGGTACAGGCTCACCCCGCAGGGAATTTATGCATGTGGATGACCTGGCGGATGCCTGCCTCTTCCTGATGCAGCATTACGATGCTCCGGGATTGGTGAATATCGGGGTAGGAGAAGATATTTCCATCCTGGAACTTGCACAGCTGATCAGCGGGATAACCGGATACGAAGGAGTTATTATACTGGATACTACTAAGCCGGATGGCACTCCCCGTAAGCTGATGGATGTTTCGAAGCTGAACGGGATGGGTTGGAAAGCCGCTATTTCCTTAAAAGAAGGGATTTGGCAAGTCTACCAGGGTATACGTGCCCAATATGAATAAAAAGCTCCTCATCTCATTCTAAGAAATCTGTATACAAAATCGGTCAAATACGTGATCAAATCTGCAAAATCCGTGATATATTTGCCGGCCTTCTATACATAGAATATTCACAAGTATTTGTCTATCATTGATTTGCGAAAAATGCTCCGTATAAAGGCCTGCAATTGTTCCAGGTTGTGCTCACATAATCAAAATTCTTTATTGGACATTTAGCAAATCTTAACAACTAATCATAAATTGTATTAGCTTCGCTACTCATTTTTGTGTCAATTCAGTGCTTATATGGGACTGAGAGCGGCGAAGCCGTAGGAAGCTATTAGCCATTGGACTTTAGCCTTTAGCAGTTACTTGTCAACTTTTCAACTGGTCCATTAATCAACCAACCCTTTGGTTCTCGATCAACTTTTTTCGGGTAAGATACGGGTAAAACTGCTTACCAAGCTGCTGCTTAATCCTGCAGCCAAAGTCTATCTGCGTGGGCTGGAGAGGGACTTGGGAGTGAGCAGTAATACCGTGCGGCTGGAGTTGAATAAACTATCTGATATGCACCTGATTGAGGTGCGTGATGAGGAGAATTCCAATAAGAAGCAGTATGCGGTCAATACTCACCATCCACTGTTTGAATCTTTGCGGGGAATTATTTTAAAATATGTGGGAATTGACCAGATACTTGAGCATGTGATTGAGAAGCTGGGGAATGTAAAAGCGGTGTACCTTACAGGCGATCTGGCACAGGGGCGGAACTCCAGTTTTGTGGACCTGGTGATTGTGGGTGACATTGATAAGGAATATCTGCACAAACTGATAGATAAGGCAGAGCCTGTAATCGATAAAAAGATCAGGGCTGGTGTTTTCTCTGATAATGAATTCAATGAAGCCCATCTTGCCGAAATGGGGCCGGTGGTTAACCTGCTGGATAAATAAGATTTTCTTACTATTTACCAATATCCTGACATAGCATGAAGAAGATACAAACACTAAAGTTCGTCCTGTTGGCACTTGCCTTTTTGATATCAGGTATAGCCGTTCAAGCACAGGACTTGTTGAAAGGGAAGGATTTGAGCCAGATAAAAGTGGACCAGTTAAGTGATGCTGATATTGCCAAGTTAAAAGCACAATTGAATAGTTCCGGTTTCAGTTTGGAGCAGACGGAACAGATGGCAGTAGCCAAAGGGATGTCTGCAAGTGAGTTTGCCAAGCTGAAAGCCAGGCTGGCTGCCATGGATAATACGGGGGATAAGAGCGCTACTGGTAAATTAAAATCGCCGGAAAGCAAATCTGATGTAAGGGAAAATAACAGCTCTGATTCTTTGAGCGTGCCCCACTACGACAGGCAAAAGCCCAAATCATTGATCGACTCCCTGATATTCGGATCGGAACTGTACACCTCTGTGGCGCCTAGTTTTGAACCAAATATGAACTTGGCTACTCCGGTCAACTATATTCTGGGGCCTGGGGATGTATTGTCTGTATCGGTATATGGGGTGCAGGTGTATGAGGGAGAACTATCGGTTTCTGCTGATGGATTTATAAGCATACCCAATGTAGGCCAGGTAAAACTGACAGGCTTGCCTATTGAGGCTGCCACGCAGAAGTTAAAGACTGCAATGAGTGCTGTTTATTCTTCGCTCAGGTCAGGAGGCTCGAAGTTGTCTGTTACTTTAAGTAAGATCCGTAGTATAAAAGTGAATGTGGTAGGCAGTTATTTTCCGGGAACATTTACTGTTTCTTCACTGTCCACAGTATTCAATGTATTGTATCTCGCAGGTGGTCCTAGGGAAGTTGGTAGTTTCAGGGAAATAGAGTTGATACGGGCTGGGGAGCCGACACGCAAAATTGATCTCTACAAGTTCCTGGTAAATGGAGACCAGTCTGATAATATCGGTTTGAAAGATAATGATGTGATACGCATACCTGCTTATAAAACCAGGGTAGAGTTACAGGGGCAGGTAAAAAGGCCGGGAATATTTGAGGTATTGCCAGGGGAATCATTCTCAGACATTCTTGCATTTGCTTCCGGGTTTACGGATACGGCTTATATGGCATCTGTAAAAATATTCCAGCGGAGCGACAGGGAAAGAAAAGTACATGATTTAATTGCTACAGATTTTGAAAAATACAAACCGCAAGCCGGCGAGATTTTTGCTATTTCCAAAATTCTGAATCGATTTCAAAATAGGGTTCGTATTACAGGAGCGGTATTCAGACCGGATGTGTATGAATTGACACCGGGCCTAACAGCTGTAGATCTGATCCGGAAAGCAGATGGGTTAAGGGAGGATGCATATACCGGTAGGGCGCAGGTATTGCGGTTGGAAGAGGATCTTACGCGCTCTATCGTTCCTTTTGATATACGCAAGGCCCTGGCAGGCGATGCAGCGAATAATCCGGTTTTGCAAAGAGAGGATGAGGTATTGATCAGTGCGATATCTGATTTAAGAGATTCTTTTAAAGTGAGTATACAAGGGGAAATAAGGTTGCCTGGCCAATACGATTATGTAAACGGGCTCACGTTAAAAGATATTGTATTGCAGGCTGGGGGATTTACCGATGCAGCTTTCAAGAATATTGAGATAGCACGTTTAATTCGTCGAGACAGTTTGGCGCTTACAGATAAGAGGGCCAGTGCGGTGATTAATATCGATGTGGCTGGTGATCTATCTTCGACAACAGCAAATATGCCCTTACAGCCATTTGACGTTATCACAATACGCCGTAAAGCTGGATACATACTACCAGAAACAGTAAAAGTTACTGGGCAAGTTCAATATCCCGGACCTTATGCATTAAGCAGATCGGATGAAAGGGTTAGTGATATATTGCTACGTTCGGGTGGTTTTGCTCCCGATGCATATCCCGCAGGCGCTTATATTAAAAGATATCTCACAGATATTGAAAAACAGCAATCCCTTGAAGCATTAAAAAAGGCTGAAAAACAAATGAAAGATTCCATAGGGGCGAATAAAACTCTACAAGATGAGATCAATAAGCAATATGTTCAGATACCATTGGAATTGGATAAGATTATGTTGTTGCCAGGATCATTGGAGGATATTACTCTCAAGGCGAATGATGAATTGTATGTTCCCAAATATAATGCGGGAGTTAAAATAAGTGGTAGTATACTACAATCAACACAAATACCTTATGACAAAAGCAATAGTTTCAGGGATTACATTTATGCAGCAGGCGGATATAGTGCCGATGCATGGAGGAAAGGAACTTATATTGTTTATGCAAATGGAAAGGCTGCTTCGATTAAAAGATTTTTATTTTTTAAATCATATCCAAACGTTCAACCCGGAAGCGAAATAGTCGTGCCAAAGCGTATGGATCGAAAAGTCTTAAGTACAGGTGAAGTGATAGGGATATCAAGCGCGCTCGCAAGTTTGGCGGGTGTTGTAATTGCTATTCTGAATTTATAAATTCAACAAATCAGATTCATGGATAATCTATCCCCGTCGCAATTGCCGATTGAAAAGGAGATATCTATTGGTGATATTTTTCTCAAGATCACACAGTTTATCAGTTTTGTTAAGAGAAGGATACTGCTTCTGACATTTGTAGGGTTGATCGGTGGCGCTGTAGGTTTTTTGTATGCTTTCTCGAATAAGCCTAAATATGTAGCTGCACTCACCTTTGCAATTGAAGATGATAAAGGAACAGGGGGATTAGGGGGCGCTTTAGGTCTTGCTTCATCCATGGGGTTTGATCTTGGAGGAGGAACGGGCAGTATTTTTACCGGAGCCAATCTGATCGAATTATTCAAAAGCCGTAAAATCATAGAGCAGGCATTGTTACGCCCCGTAGAGATCGGCAATGAAAAACTTCCTCTGATAGAATTTTATATTCGTGCATATGACCTAAGAAGTAAATGGAAAAGAAAAAACGAATCGCTGGAAAAAAAATTACGGTTTGACGAAGGTAGCTCCGGTGAGCTTTCTTTCCAGCAGGATAGTATGATCGGTGACCTGTATTGGAAAATCGTGCGCTACGAATTGGATGTTTCTCAAAAAGACAAAAAGGTTTCCATCATTACGGCCGAGGCGAAAACCGAGAATGAAATGCTTTCGAAAGTATTCGTTGAAACTTTGGCCAAAGAGGTGGCGATGTTTTATATCGATGTCAAAAGCAAAAAAGCACAGAACAATGTAGCCATTTTGCAAAGACAGGCTGATTCTGTCAGGGGCGAATTAAATTATGCACTTACGGGTGTGGCTGTGGCAACCGATCAAACATTCAATCTTAACCCTGCATTTAATGTGCAGAAAACCCCCTCTGCAAAACGACAGATCGATGTCCAGGCTAATACAGTTATATTGACCGAGCTGTCTAAAAACCTAGAGCTTGCCAAAATAGCTTTACGAAAAGAAACACCGTTGATCCAGGTGATCGACAGACCTATTTTGCCATTAGGCAAGGAGAAAAAAAGCAAGATAATGTATACTGTGGGCGGAGCTTTTTTACTGGAACTGTTAACTCTGGCTTTTATATTTATCAGAACATGGGCCAGGGATCAAAAAAAGAAACAACTAACTGTTTAAGTTGACAAGTATTCGTAAATAAAAAAATCATAATTGTGGGCAGTAAAAAAATCGGTGTTATCGGGCTTGGATATGTAGGGCTTCCCCTTGCGGTTGAATTTGCAAGAAAATATAAGGTTATCGGTTTCGATGTTAATATTGACCGAGTGGAAGAACTGAATAAGTGCTTCGATAGAACATTGGAGACGGGCAAAGATGTTCTTGAATCCGTACTTAAAGTAAATGATACGCAAGCAGACAATGGATTAAAAATAACGACTGCTTTAAACGAATTGACAGACTGTAACATTTATATTATTACGGTTCCGACGCCGATCGATAAATACAATAGACCGGATCTTACGCCACTGTACCTCGCCAGCAAGACCGTTGGTTCGGTGCTGGGCAAAGGCGATATAGTGATATATGAAAGCACAGTTTATCCTGGTGTAACCGAAGATGAACGCGTGCCTGTGCTGGAAAAAATAAGTGGTCTGACATTTAATAGTGACTTCTATGTTGGATATAGCCCTGAGCGCATCAATCCTGGAGACAAGGAGCATACACTGACTAAGATACTGAAGATCACTTCCGGTTCAACTGCTGAAACCGCAGAAGTGGTTGACCAGTTATATGGTTCAATAATCGTTGCGGGTACTTATAAAGCTTCAAGCATTAAAGTGGCAGAAGCAGCCAAAGTCATTGAAAATACCCAAAGAGATATCAATATCGCTTTTGTGAATGAGTTGTCAAAAATATTCAGTTTGCTCAAGATAGATACTTATGAAGTGCTGAAAGCAGCGGGTACAAAATGGAACTTCCTGAAATTTCAGCCGGGGCTTGTTGGAGGACATTGTATCGGAGTTGACCCGTATTATCTCGCCCAGAAAGCACAGGAAGTGGGATATCATCCCGAAATTATTCTTGCTGGCAGAAGAATGAATGATTCGATGGGGAAACATGTTGCCACCGAAGTGATAAAACGAATGCTTAAAAAGAATATGCGTGTTAACAGCTCACGAATTCTTGTTCTTGGGTTTACTTTTAAAGAAAATTGCCCTGATGTGAGAAATACGCGGGTGATAGATATTTATCATGAATTGTGTTCTTATGATGCTGCCGTGGATATATATGATCCATGGGCAAACGCAAGCGAAGTGAAACATGAATATGGCATCAATCTTTTGCCCCAACTGGAACTTGCTGATACTTCGGAACGGTATGATGCCATCGTTTTGGCGGTTTCACATAAAGAGTTTGAAAGTATCAATCTTATAGCCTCCGACAGCTTAGTGGTGTTTGATGTTAAAGGCTGTTTGGACCAAAAGCAAATTGACGGGCGATTATAAACGAGTTATTATGAAAATTATTGTAACCGGACATGCCGGAT
>DASVMC010000618.1:0-5467 GCA_036384555.1 Niabella sp.
CCCGGGGATTGGGATGTTTATCAATCAGCGCATACATAGCGGGCTGCGTAAACTTGGGATCATCGCCCTCATTATGTCCATGCTTGCGGTAACAAACCATATCGATGAACACATCCGCATGAAATTCATTCCTGTAACGCATGGCTATTTCTGCACATTTCACCACCGCTTCAGGATCATCTCCATTCACGTGTAAAACCGGTGACTGCACAATTGCCGCAAGCGATGAACAATAATCCGAGCTGCGCGCATCCGAAAAATCGGTTGTAAACCCGATCTGGTTATTGATCACGAAATGAATAGTGCCGCCTGTATAATATCCATTCAGCTTGGACATCTGCAGCAGTTCATAAACAACCCCCTGCCCTGCCAGCGCCGCATCACCATGTATCAAAATAGGCAATACGCTCTCATAACGTTCATTATGCAGGATATTAGCGCTGCTTCTTGCAAAGCCCAGCACTACCGGATCCACTGCCTCCAGGTGCGACGGATTAGGCATCAGCTTCAGATGCACCGTTTCACCATTGGTAGCCTCTATGACGCTGCCATACCCTAAATGATATTTTACATCACCGCTGCCCATCGTCTGGTTGATTTCACCGGTGCCTTCAAATTCGCTGAAAATCTGTTCATAGGTCTTGCCCAGTATATTAGCCAGTATATTTAAACGTCCTCTGTGAGCCATTCCAATCACCACTTCTTTTACCTGCAGCTCTGCCCCTTTATTAATAATAGCATCCAGTGCAGGAATGGTGGTTTCGCCTCCTTCCAGGGAGAACCGTTTCTGGCCCACATATTTTGTATGAAGGAACTTTTCAAACATTACACCTTCATTCAGTTTCTCCAGAATACGCTTCTTTTGTTCCAGCGGCAACGGGCTGGTAAACTTCTTTTCCATTTCATTGGTCAGCCAGTCTACCTTTTTCTGATCGCTGATATACTTGAATTCGATACCTACATGACCCGCATAGCATTTTTTAAGATGCGAAAGGATATTCCGAAGCGTGGTTGTACCCAAACCGATCAGGCTACCGGCTTCATATTCATGATCCAGGTCTTCTTCTGACAGTCCAAAAAAAGGAAGATCCAGGTTCGCCCCACGGTCTTTTCTTTTTTTAATAGGGTTCGTATCCGACAGCAAATGGCCTTTGTTCCTGTAACCCAATATCAACCGGTAAACGGCGATCTCTTTCCGCCAGTCAGATCCGGAAGCCGTTGACAGGCTGCCGGCCGTTTTCGCTACTCCGTTTTTTTCTGCCAGCCCGTTCCCGACGGCAAAATCGAATCCTTCAAAAAATTTTTTTAATTCGGCATCAACATTTTCCGGGCTTTTTACAAACTCCCTGTACATATTTTCAATAAATTCGGGGGAAGAGCTTGTAATGTATGAAAAATCTTTCATTGTAAATCAGCTATTTATATATAATTATATTACTATTTTGTGCTTAATAATTACTTTCTGAAACTGCCCCACAAGATACGCAATATTTGCACACCCCAAACGTTCTACTCTATTTTAAGTTCTATTTTAGCACTTATAGCAATAGCAGGGTAGCCAAAGCGAAATAAATTCCTGACAAAACAGTAATTTTTCATTTATTTACGTTACCTTTGCCGTCCGAAAAATCCAAAAAAAGAGAGCAATGGCGAATCATAAAGCTACAAAGAAACATGCACGTCAGGCCTTAAAGCGCCGTGACAGCAACAAATATTATGGCAAAACCACCCGTAACGCAATTAAAACTTTAAGGGCGACGGACGCTAAAGAAGCAAAAGACAAACTGCCTTCTGTTGAAAGCATGATTGATAAATTAGCTAAGAAAGGGGTTATCCACCGCAAAAAGGCAGCCAACCTGAAAAGCAAATTAGCCCGTAAGATCAACGCAGATCTTACTGCCGCTTAATAACTATCTAGCAACTTTTTGAAATAAAAAGGAAGAGTCTGCACTCTTCCTTTTGTTGTTGTTATACGTTCTTTGTGCTCTTTTTATAAGGATCGGTATTCCGCAACTGCATTTTTTACACTCTTATTCTTCAATAACAGATTCTTTGCCTGCTCATAATCTGTTATTCCTGTTTGCTCCATTACCATTTTTGTTCCCCTGTCAATCAGCTTAGAGTTGGTGAGCTGCATGTTTACCATCCGGTTCCCTTCCACCCTGCCTAACTGGATCATTACCGTGGTGGAGATCATGTTCAATACCAGCTTCTGGGCGGTACCGCTTTTCATGCGGGTGCTGCCGGTTACAAATTCGGGTCCAACAATTACTTCTATCGGATGATCGGCCACCTCGCTGACCAGAGCATTGGGGTTAGATGCGATGCTGCCTGTAACAATCCCTCTCTTCTGACATTCACGTAAGGCTCCAATAACATAAGGAGTAGAGCCGCTTGCGGCCACGCCTACTACCACATCCTTATCGCTGATATGGTGCGCTTCCAGGTCTCTCCATCCCTGCATATCATCATCCTCGGCATTCTCAACCGGAGTTGTAATCGCTTTGCTGCCACCCGCTATTACTCCAATCACCACTCCTGCGGGAAGTCCATACGTAGGCGGTATCTCACTGGCATCCAGGATGCCCAAACGACCACTGGTTCCGGCACCGATATAAAACAGCCGCCCGCCCATTACCATATGTTCTACAATGGCCTGTATGAGTTTTTCTATATTGGGAATAATCTTTTCAACGGCCAGCGGTACGGTTTGATCTTCTTTGTTCATGGAGGTTAGCAGTTCCAGTACAGACATTTTCTCCAAATGATCATATTTACTGGACTGTTCTGTGATTTTTTCTCTCATCATATAATTAAAACAAATTATTCTTAATCTTTATGAATGATATTCAATAAGACCTTTCATTGGTTTTTGAAGAATTTTACCCAGTTCAAAACTGTAACTGTTACACAGTTCCTTTATAACATCTTTAAAACCGAATGCAATACTACCCACAAAATTAACAGGATATTTCCATGCCTCCTGAAACTTACAAAGATGTGTAAAGAAAAAATCATTTAACCCGTCTTCTATAATGTTCTCCACCATGTAGTGCCCCCTGTTTTCAGCCAGGAATTTGGCAAACCCGGCTAAATACCGGTTGGGCAGGGGCTGTTTATACACTTTTTCCAGGATTTCGGCACTATTGGTCACGTAGGTTGCATCAAAACGGGCTCTGAGGTCTTCATCAAATGTGTTATAAAGGTAATACTGCACCACTTTACGTCCCAGGTAAGCCCCACTGCCTTCGTCGCCCAGCACATACCCCAGACCCGGGTTATTTTTGCGGATCTTCCTTCCGTCATAGAAACAGGAGCTGGACCCTGTACCCAGAATACTGGCGATGCCTTTGTTGTGAACACAAAGACCCCGGGCAGCGCCCTCCACATCATGCCAGACAGACACTTTAGCGGCTTTAAACAAACGGCGGAGGCTTTTTAAGACCAGCGCCCGGTTACGCGGATTCAGACAGCCGGTACCATAATAGAAGACTTCCCCTACTTCTGCTTTACCCAGTCTGGGAAGCAGCTCCCTGTTTAACAATTCCACAATCTGGTTGCCGTCCAAAAAATAAGGGCTTATGCCACTTGTAAGTATTGTTTTGATTTTACCGTTGTTCAGAAGGCTCCATTCAGCTTTTGTAGATCCTGCATCCGCAATGAGTTGCACTTTTGCCATCGAGACTGATATTTTGCCCTGACCACTGTCAGGGATGATTTGTGCTGCAAGATAAGTATCAAAAACGGCTTATTGGTAAAATAATAACAAAATGATTTGATTTCTGAAATAAACAGTAAAGATTGGCTATTTTGCGTGTCCTGCTTATAGCGGGATGAAACAAAAGAATAGGATGAAAAAGAAATTTGAGGTATGGTTACCGTTGCTGTTTTCTATTGCAATGATCATAGGCATGTTTATTGGCTATAAATTAAGAGGGGCGCAACCGAACGGAGGTTTTTCAAGAGTGGCCAGCAGTTCTCCGCTGGATGAGGCTACAGAGATCATTAAACAGAAATACGTGGATTCTGTAAAGATTGATTCACTGGAAGCCAATGCCCTGCGGGAAATAATGGATGAGCTGGACCCCCACTCTGTTTACCTGCCGCCGGCAGCCTTAAAAGAAACGACAGAAGACCTGTCTGGCCGGTTTGTGGGTATCGGCGTTGAATACCGGATCATAAAGGATACAGTCAATATCCTTTCTGTCATTAAAAATGGTCCCAGCGAAAAGGCCCGGTTACAAATAGGTGACAAGATCATTATGGTTAATGACTCCACCATTGCTGGTAAAAACATCAGCAATACAGGTATCAGCACCCTGATCAGAGGCGAAAAAGGCACCACGGTCAACCTCCGGATCCTGCGGGGAAGTCAGCTTTTAACCGCTTCTGTTACAAGGGCAGATATTCCCAAGCCAACACTGGTAGCTGCTTATATGATTGATAAAAATATTGGCTATATTAAACTGGACCTGTTTGGCAGTACCAGCTACCGCGAATTTATGCAGGCCATGGAACAGCTGAAAAAACAGGGACTAACCGAATTAATATTTGACCTGCGCGGAAATGGCGGCGGGTATATGGATGCAGCCATTGATATAGCAGACGAATTTTTAAGCGGCGACAAGCTGATTGTTTATACAGAAGGTATCAATAGTCCTAAAAAAGAATACCGCTGCAAACGGCCCGGCGTCTTTGAGGAAGGAAAACTGACGGTTCTGGTTGATGAGCTTTCTGCCAGTGCCAGTGAAATTTTAAGCGGTGCATTGCAGGATTGGGATCGCGCTACCATTATCGGACGCAGGACTTTTGGAAAAGGACTGGTGCAGGAAATATTTCCCTTAAGCGATGGCGCAGCGCTGAAGCTGACCGTAGCACGTTATTATACTCCATTAGGCAGAAGCATTCAGCGGCCTTACAGTAAGGGCAAGAAGGTCTATATGGATGAGATATGGAACCGCTATGCTAACGGGCAGGCCTATTTTGCAGACAGCAATAAGGTCAATACCGGAAAACAATACAAAACCCCGGATGGCCGCATTCTGTATGGCAGCGGTGGTATTATGCCGGATATTTTTGTTGGTTTGGATACCACAAAAACATCAAAGGATATCAATAAATTATTCTTCAACGGCTCCTTTAATGATTTTGTATATCGTTATTATATAAATAACCAAAAAGTTTTGGATCCTTACCAGTCTCCCATTGCTTTTTCGCAGGCATTTGAACCCGGAAGAACCATGTGGCAGCAATTCGTTAACTGGGCACAAAAGGATTCGGCCAACCTTACCAATGTTTCGGAGGCAGAACGGGCAAGAGTAGAGAACCGTATGGAGGCGTATCTGGCACGTTTTAAATGGAATGATAATGGTTTTTACCAGGTACTGAACCTGACCGATCCTGTAGTTTCAAAATCGATCGGATTCTTAAACTCGAAATGAAATGGATATAAAAAATAATATACTGG
>DASVMC010000619.1:0-4349 GCA_036384555.1 Niabella sp.
CCCAAACTTTTGTCCTTTACCGATCTGCAGGGAGGTACAACATCCACCTCATTCAAATACAGCCTGGTCGATGCTGCCGGCAAGCAAAGCGCAACGCCCGGCACCTTTACAACAAGCTGGGATACTCCTTTACCTGTAACCTTTGGTCCTATTACGGCGCAGATCTCCAGCGGCGAACTGGTTGTAAACTGGAGTACCGTAATGGAAAAAAATAATGATCATTTTATTATTGAACTATCAAAAGACGGGAAAAACTTTACAAGTATCGGTACCGTTCAATCAAAGGCCGCCAACGGAAATTCAAGCGAAGAACTGCGTTACAGCTTCAGCAAAGGCATTGACAGCGCTACAGCCATTGCCGGTATCCTTTCAGCAATGATGATTGGCATCTGCCTGCTCGCCTTCAACCGGAAAAACAGACTCCTGTTAGCTGTTATAGTGCTTTTAGGTTCTGGAATCATAGCCACTTCCTGTAATAAACGTAACGCAGATACAATAGAACCGAATCAAAAGCTGTTTGTCCGTATTGTGCAGGTCAATAAGGACGGAAGCCGACAGGTTTCTAAAACAGTGCTAACAACGAAGGAATAATAATTTGTACGATAGTTATTCAATATGAAAAGCGACCGTCTTTGAAAGATGGTCGCTTTTCATATATATTCAAAAATCCATCAGAATACAATTCGTCTGGGTTGACCGATATTACAATCGTTTAGTCCAGTGACACCGATTTATCAGAAGACTTATCTGCCGGCCAACAGGGTTGCAGAAACATATCAGGTATAAATCATTTTCCGGCAGGGCTTAACTGACTTCTGATATCAACCTTTAGAATATTTATACTTTTTATCATTTTTTGTATAATAATAAATTTTATTTCTTTTGTAGTTTGTGTAAGATTTTAGTTTTTTCAGTTTAAAAACTTTCAGCGCTAATATATACAGCTAGCATCCTCAGCTATACAATAATCTCTGATCAGCCTTATACAGAGATCATTTTGTATTATTAATAAAGTAAATGATTGTTACAGCTAGCAACGATATTTGGCAACCCTCAAATTGTGTAAGTTATGAATAGGATACAAAAGCGATTAATGATGCTGCTGCTTGGGATGTTTTTCGTAAAATTTTCATCGCTGTATGCACAAACCTGTACACTTTCTGAATATAAAATAGCTCCCCAGGCAACCAGGGACTCTAATTCAATAGCTCCCAGGGGCGGTACGCTTAACCTTGTATACACCCTAACCAGCGGGGATCCTGTTCCGGGAATAGGGCAATCTTTCAATGTACCGGTTATCTATTCGGCACTCAACAACACCTATGGAGGTACCAATAACTGGGCCGGTATTTCAACATTGAACAGCGGCTCTTACAATTATGTGGTCTTAATGCCTGTTACAAACGGGACCAACTCCGGCAGCATTTATCATAATCTGCCAGCTGCCAATAAACAGTCTGAACAACTAACTAACCCCAATTCTGTCGACAATTTTTTTACTACCCGGGTAAATGGAGGAGCCTTAGTACAACTAGGAACCTTTTCCCTGGATATAGGGAATTACCCAACGTTACCGTCGGGAGTATCTATTTATACAGATACATTGCGGACGATTTCTGTTGGAAATATGGCTGCATCTAATAGCGCTAACGTTGGGGGATTTTGGCTAAAGCCTGTTGCGCAAACAGATGTTAATTCATCAGGAGCAGGAACAAATCAATTCATGTTGTCAGCGGGCAATTCCTATAATTTCAAATATTCCGCATTCGCCGCTACAAGCTACCCTACGAATGGCGGGGTCAGAGGAACCAGTATAGCAGGATCGGTTGTTTTTTGCTATGACCAGGCCTTACCAGTATCCTTTCTTTCTGTAAAAGCAGAAGTACTGAATAACAGTTCTATAAATGTCAGCTGGAGCACTGCTTCTGAAGAAAATAATGATCATTTTGAAATTGAACTGTCAAAAGACGGGAAAATTTTTACAGCTATCGGTACTGTAAAATCAAAGGCCACCAACGGAAATTCAAGCGAAGAACTGTATTACAGCTTCAGCAAAGAGATTAATAGTACTACTGCTACTACTGGTACCCTTTCAGTGGTAATGATCGGTATCTGCCTGCTCGTCTTCAACAGGAAAAACAAACTGCTGTTAGCTGTTATAATACTTTTAGGTTCGGGAATCATAACCATTTCCTGTAATAAGCGCAACCCAGATACAATAGAACCGAATCAAAAACTGTTTGTCCGTATTGTACAAGTCAACAAAGATGGAAGCCAACAAATTTCTAAAACAGTTCTAGCGACAATAAAGGAACAATAATCCGTACCATAAACAGGGCTTCCGTAAAGAAAGAGTGCCTGTCAGTAAATGACGGGCGCTCTTTGTATATGCCAAGCGCAGCCATACTCTTCAAAATCACCACTCAGGCCGATACTTCTGTCTCCCCTTTATTGAAAATATCAGGCGCTCAGCCCTATTCTTGTATACCCCATAGCAGCACTTCGCTTTTTTACCATTAAACTACCAATTTGTATTACCCGTAATTCTTTTTTTTGGCTGAATTTTATCGAATCAGTACAATTGATCATTACACCTATGTGAATAATCAATATACCCGGGTTTTGCAAGAAAGAACAACAGGATGGCGACCTTACATCCCCTTTTTTGCAAAAGCTGACAGAAACCAATAAACAGAACACGGAATGATACGCTATTAAAAGAACAGGACCCTTGCTTGTTATTAAAAAAATATGCTTTTGTAAAATACGCAGGAAAAATAAGAACATATAACCAATAAATATCATATTCCAGTTGAAGGATTTTCATATCATTTCGGAAGTAATACATGTCAATTATGATTTAATCACCGAGGAAGACAACATGTCTTTTTCAAAAGTGAATGATTATTTTGCATTAGTGCTCTTTGAAGGCGGAGAGGGCACACACGTTATCGATGCAGTTGAATATAAAGTACATCCCTATCAGGCACATTTGATCTTCCCAGGGCAAATACATAAATGGGAATTGGCACCAGGAACTGTGGGCCACCGGCTACTGATCAATAGTTCTTATTTTCAAATAGCCTATGCCTTCACCTACTTTTCAGCCTTTAATATCCGCTATCGTTTCTCCATTGCACTTGAACCGGAGTATTTCCAGAAAGTCTTGTCGGAATTACTTGTAATCAAGTCCGAATTACATATGGCATCCAATTTTGAGGATCTGATCTATCTCCGGTGTAATATTATTATCAACCTTTTAAAACGGCAAACCGAAGCACGTTTTTCCGATCATAGTCTTTATAAAAGTGATACGATCATACACCAGTTCCAAACCTTGGTGGAACAATACTTTCACGAGCACAAATCCGTAACGTTTTATGCCAGTCAGTTAAACGTTACCGCAAATTATTTATCTATCCTGTGCAACCGAAGATTTAAAATGTCGGCCCAGGCAATCATTCATGACCGGATTATTATTGAAGCCCAGAAACTCATAAAAACCCGGGACCTGTCCATAAAAGAAATTGCATTCCTGCTCGGATTTAATGAACCTGCTTATTTTTCAAGCTTTTTTAAATCAAAAATGGGGGTAACTGCCCGGCACTATAAAAAGCATTCTTAAAGCAAGCCTCCTGCTCTTCGATAAAAAGGACAGTCGGTCTTGATAGGCAACAAACTTCAGCATAGCGTCTATTTCTATTTTAAAAAACAGATCTTAAAACTGGCACCTTTGCCAGGCGTACTCTTCACATCTATACGGCCGCCCATTGCCTCCACCTGATTCCGGGCGATGTACAGGCCGATTCCACGCGATGCATTGTTCAAAGAAACTGTTTTAAATAAACCGAATAAACGTCCCTGGTCTTTTTCAAGGTCGATCCCGATCCCATTATCTGTAATAATTAATGCCCGTTCATCATCATTGTGAACAAAATCCAGCTGTATTTTTAATTGCCGCCGGGGATGCCGGTACTTTATCGCGTTGGAAACAAGTATACGTAAAACATTTTCAAGATAAAGCCGGTTAAATAGAACAGTTACAGCGCCGGGAACATTATTCCGGAACAGAAATTCTTTACTTCCGTAATGCACATCTATAACGGTCCGGCAGGTGTTATCAATACAATCTTTCAGGTATACCTGTTCCCGGCTTACCGTATGAGCCATTTGTATATGAGTAACCTGACTCAATCCTTCAATGGTATGATTCAACTTATTGGCTACATTTTTAAGTAGTCTTATATACTTACGTTGTTCATTATCCGTATACGAGCGGGTAACTAAATCACATAAACCAAGAATATTGCTGGTATGCGAACGTAGGTTATGAGAAACAATATAGGAAA
>DASVMC010000620.1:0-2465 GCA_036384555.1 Niabella sp.
ACGAAGACAATAATAATGATTTCATTTCCCTTACCGACATAGCGCGATATCGGGATACCGAAAGAAGCGATTATATTCTTCAAAACTGGATGCGAAACCGCAGTACCATTGAATTTATAGGTTTATGGGAAACATTTCATAATCCTGGTTTTAATTCCATCGAATTCGATGGAATTAAAAATATGTCCGGTTCTAATAGTTTTTCATTAACGCCCAAACGCTGGATCGAAAGTACAAATGCCATAGGAATTATTTCAAAAACAGGGAGATATGGAGGTACGTTTGCTCATAAAGATATCGCATTCGAGTTTGCTACATGGTTGAGTGCAGAGTTTAAATTTTATCTTATAAAGGAGTTTCAACGCCTGAAAGATGATGAAAACAATCGCTTGGATTTAGAGTGGAGCCTACAGCGTACCATTTCCAAGATCAATTACCATATTCATACAGATGCTATAAAGGAAAATTTAATTCCGAAAGAAATTACCAGACAACAGGCAGGTTTTGTGTATGCCAACGAAGCCGATTTACTGAACGTTGCTCTTTTTGGTATTACAGCTAAAGAATGGCGAGACAGAAATCCCGGCAAAACCGGGAACATCAGGGATCATGCTGCTTTAGAGCAGTTAGTTGTTTTAAGCAATATGGAAAGCATTAATGCTTTATTGATAAAGCAAGGATTGACACAAGGCGAAAGACTGCTTCAGCTGAACCAGGTGGCTATAACACAGATGAGATCGTTGATTGAAAATAAGTCCATAAAAAGGCTGAATAACCAAAAATAATGGAGCAGTTGGAGAAGCTCATAAACTGTTGCCTTAGTTCGTGTCCCCACGAACCTTCAAATAGCCATCTGTTTATTATGAATTTTGAACCGGAAAAATAGTTGTGATCAAATGATGATTTACACGGGTAACCTCTACCCTTGCGGGTTTTATTTTCGTTATAAAACAACAAGATTGCCCAGTCTGGTAAAAAATTTTGATCCCCTATGTAAATGAGTTGCTATATTTATAAGTTAGCGGTCACTATAAAGCGATACCCCATTAACCCTGAACAGAAATATGGAAGGCAGAAACGAAAAAACCGGTGCTATAAAGGAAGATAAGTTGAAGATAAAGATTGTCTCCAACAATAATCCTTATCCTGCTGCTGATATTCAGCAAAAGCTGTTACAACCCCGCAGATTGGCATCCTATTTTATAATACTGATAGACCATGGATCTGTCACCTACAACCTGGATTTACAGGACATCACGCTTACAGACGGACAGTTGCTTTTTGCAATGCCCAACCAGGTATTTGTACCTCCCGCTAAAACGGCTGATCTTAAATATTTCAAAGTACTGTTTGATGAAAACACGTTGGCCTTGCTGCCACAGCAATTTCCTTTTTTAGTGAACCCCTTAAGCGCACAGACGATCCTTTTTGACAATGCAGCAAGGGTGCGGGTGCGGAAAGTTTTTGAAATTTTAAATCAGCTGCTTCATACAAACGAACAGCCGGCCGATACAGAAATAATATTAGCTTACCTGAACGCATTGCTAACAGAATTGAATAGTGCCTATTTCAAAAACACGGAACCGGCAAATGTATTGAACACCAACCTGTCAAAGTTTATTGAGTTCAAATTAATGGTAGAAACCCATCTTACGGAGCAGCCTTCTGTAAATGCAATAGCCGGCAAGCTGGCTTTAACCACTAACAGCTTATACCGCATCGTAAAAGAATATTCGGGTGTTTCGCCTAAAGATTTTTTTACCAACCGGTTAATGATCGAAGCACAGCGAAAACTACAGTACGCTTCTCTTTCTGTAAAAGAATTAGCTTACGAATTGGGCTTTAATGACCCCGATTACTTTTCAAGATTTTTCAAAAAAAGCACGGGAAAAAGCATCAGTGAGTATTTAGCCGAACTGCAAGGTTTGTAATGTTTCTATTGGGGCGTGTCCTTCACATTTTTTCCAACGCACAATTCTCGCCCGCAAAAAATGCAAACGGACCGGGCTTTCCGTTCCAATCTTTTCGCTCCTGCTACGCAAAAAGGATTTCCACTGCAATCCCTCACGCAAAGCGAACGGCAAAACCAAACGCTTTATTTTTTTATTTACTTTTATACTATTAACAACGAACTTTAATAGATTTATGATAGACTACAACAATAGAACGTTCAAACCCATTAAGAATACCGAAAACGGAGAAACTTCTAACGAAACAGTATTCCATTATAAACAAAATGGGAAAATTTTGACATCAGAATATTCAGGTGGAAGAATTAAAAGCGGACATCTGATTGGGTTAGTTGATAGTGAAGGGAACATAGAAATGCGTTATCACCAAATAAATGACAAAGACGAATTGATGACAGGAACTTGTAAATCAAGTCCCGAAATTCTTGCCAATGGAAAAATCAGACTGCACGAAGTTTGGGAATGGACATCGGGAGACAAATCAAATGGAAAATC
>DASVMC010000621.1:0-3748 GCA_036384555.1 Niabella sp.
GATATAAAATGGCAAAAACTTCAATTATAGCCCGTCAGAAAAAAAGAGAAAAAATGGTGGAGCAATACGCCGCTAAAAGAGAGGAGCTGAAAAAAACCGGCGATTATGCCGCGTTGGATAAGCTGCCTAAGAACTCTTCGAAAGTGCGTTTGAAAAACCGTTGCCAGCTGTCAGGCCGTCCGAAAGGATACGTTCGTTACTTTGGCATTTCAAGGGTTGCCTTGAGAGACATGGCACTGAACGGAAAAATCCCTGGGCTGAAAAAAGCGAGCTGGTAATCACTGTATATTTCTCCCCAGTACGGGTTATAACCAAAGCCGTAAGACAGGGTATGGGCTTTTAAAATAAACCACCCACTAAATTTAGAACTGAAATAATTCATATAAAATGGTAACAGATCCAATTGCAGATTTTTTGACTAGAATACGTAATGCTCAAATGGCGGGCCACCGTATAGTGGAGATCCCTGCATCTAACCTTAAAAAACGTATGACCGAAATTTTATACAACCAGGGATATATCCTGAAGTATAAATTTGAAGATGATCATAAACAAGGGCTTATTAAAATAGCGTTGAAGTATGATACAACTACCAAGCAGCCTGCTATTCAAAGCCTGGAAAGGGTTAGCCGCCCCGGTCTGCGCCAGTACGCGAAGCCTGCTGATATTCGCCGTGTAAAAAACGGTCTGGGTATTGCGATCCTCTCTACTTCAAAAGGAGTAATGACCGACAAAGAAGCGAAAGCGCAAAATGTAGGTGGTGAGGTGCTTTGTCATGTTTATTAATTGATTTAATAGACCGGTTTGAAAAAATGAAAATGGGTTCAAGCCGGGAACACAAGGGATGAATGAAAATTTAAGTTTTTTATACGATAACTGAAAACCTTCATTCCTACATTTTCAGATCAATCAATTTTCAAATTTTCAAATTAAGAATATGTCTCGTATAGGTAAAAAAGTAATCGCTGTTCCTGCCGGAGTAACTGTTACTGTAGACACTAACAATGTGGTTACAGTAAAAGGTAAAAAAGGGGAGTTAAAGCAAACTGTTAATCCTGATATTAAAGTAGAGGTTAAAGACAGCGAGGTGGCGATTACACGTCCGTCTGACCAGATCCAGCATCGGGCGCTGCACGGTTTAACACGTGCCCTGGTGGCCAACCTTGTGGAAGGGGTTACGAATGGTTTTGAGAAGAAAATGGAGCTGGTAGGTGTTGGTTTTAAGGCCACCAATCAGGGAAATGTGCTGGATCTTTCTCTGGGGTATTCTCATAATATCATTTTTGATATTCCCAAAGAATTGACCGTAGCAACAGAAACAGTAAAGGGACAGAATCCTACCATTATCATCAGCGGGGCTGATAAACAACTGGTAGGCGCTGTTTGTGCCAAAATCCGCAGCCTGCGTAAACCAGAGCCGTATAAAGGAAAAGGTGTTCGCTTTGCTGGTGAAGTAGTACGTAAGAAGGCAGGTAAGTCTGCAGGTAAATAATTAAATGTCACCCTGAGCTTGGCAAAGGGTGGGTTTAAAACTCATGGTTCGACAGGCTCGCCATGACAATAATTAAACAAAAAATTCCTGGCAGTATCAGGGAAAAAATAAAAAGACAATGTCAAACGCAAAAGTTAAAAGAAGGACCAGTATTCGTCGCAGTATCCGGGCAAAGATCAGCGGTACTACACAAAAGCCGAGACTGGCGATATTTCGCAGCAACACTGATATTTATGCCCAGCTGATTGATGACGTTAAAGGTGTTACCATAGCGGCTGCATCTACAAAAGATAAAGATATTAAAGCCCAGGCAGGTACTAAATCAGAAAAGAGCAAGCTGGTAGGTACTGCTATTGCCCGTAAAGCGGCTGATCTGAATGTGAAGAATGTTGTTTTTGACAGAGGGGGTTACCTGTACCATGGACGTGTAAAATCGGTGGCTGAGGGTGCAAGAGAAGGTGGTTTGCAATTTTAAAAAGTTATTCAATTCTAAAACGAAATAATGTCAACAGTTAATTTCAACAATGTTAAAGCCGGTGACCTTGAATTAAAAGACAAGGTTGTAGCTATTAATCGTGTAGTAAAAACAACCAAAGGCGGTCGCGCATTCAGCTTTTCTGTGTTGGTTGTGGTTGGAGATGGTAATGGTGTTGTGGGACATGGATTAGGCAAGGCTAAAGAAGTTCAGGAAGCTATTACAAAAGGTATAGAAGACGCCAAGAAAAATCTTATAAAAATCCCGATCATGAAGGGAACCATTCCTCATGATCAGTGGGCCAAAGAAGGTGCTGCAAAAGTAATGATTAAGCCAGCTTCTGCGGGTACCGGCGTAATTGCGGGTGGATCTATGCGTGCTGTACTGGAAGCAGCAGGTCTTACGGACGTATTAGCAAAAAATCTTGGCTCTGCAAATCCGCACAACGTAGTGAAAGCTACTTTTAAGGCTTTGGCCATGATGAGAGAACCGGTAAGTGTTGCTAAAACCCGTTCTTTAGGTTTAAAGAAAGTATTCAACGGATAAAGAAAAATTTATGATTTGAGGCAGGAAGTTTGAGCTTTGCGAAAGCACTCAAATCTCAGCGCTCAAATCTCATCCCGGTAGCCATCGGGACTAATTCTGAGATTATGAAAAAGATAAAAGTTACGTTAGTAAAAAGCCCGATTGACCGCCCCGAAAGGCAAAAGCTTACTCTGAAGGCATTGGGGCTGAACAAAACCAATAGCAGCAAAGAAGTAGAGGCGACTCCGCAGATCCTGGGCATGATCCGGAAAGTGGAACATATGGTAAAAGTGGAAGAATTATAAATTTCGGCTCAGAAGTTTATATTTGCACCATCTTTAAAATTAGTAAAACAAGCGAGCTCCCGCTTTTGGAGCGTAAGTAAAAAATAAAGCAATGAAATTACATGAATTAAAACCTGCAAAAGGTTCAGTACACAAGGAAAAAAGAATTGGCCGTGGTGAAGGAAGCGGTTATGGCGGTACTTCAACAAAAGGTAATAAAGGAGGCCAAAGCCGTGCAGGGTATAAGAGAAAGATGGGGCATGAGGGCGGACAGATGCCGATTCAGCGTCGTACTCCTAAAAGAGGGTTTAAAAATCCGGACAAGATTGTTTATAAGATCATTAACATTGGCCAAGTAGACCAGTGGGCTGAAACACATAATATCACTGATTTTTCTGCTGAGAATCTATACACTATGGGATTTATTGGCAAAACAGACAAAGTGAAGGTTTTAGGTAACGGAGAGATTAAGGGAAAATTCAACTTTAAAGTTCACGCAATCAGCGAAAAAGCCAAAGCCGCAGTAGAAGCAGCCGGCGGAACTGTTGAGATTTTGAAATAATTGCTCGAAAATAAATTTTGGCGCACGTAGTGCGTCTTTTAATTTTGGAGAATTGACAACTTAAGCAGCATCAGGTGAAAAATTTAATCAAGACATTAAAGAATATATGGAGCATTGAGGAGTTAAGGAGCAAGATCCTGTTCACCTTACTGCTAACAGCGGTTTATCGTATTGGAGCACATATCGTATTGCCTGGTATTAATCCGGTTGCACTGGAACAGTTTAGCAAGGCAAACCAGAGCGGGATCCTGGACCTGATCAATACATTTGCAGGAGGTGCCTTTAACCAGGCATCTATTTTTGCATTAGGGATTATGCCTTATATCACTGCCTCTATCTTTATACAGCTGATGACGGTACTGGTACCTTCTTTTCAGAAAATGCAAAAAGAGGGAGAGAGCGGGCGTAAC
>DASVMC010000622.1:0-2348 GCA_036384555.1 Niabella sp.
CAGCAGAGTCCTTCAAGGTCTTATTTCCGTTGCCAAGAACAGCAATTACGCAAAGCAATGGAGTGATTGCCCAAAATCCGGGCTATAATTAGTACTTTAAAAAACGATCAACCAAATGCGGGAGACTTAAAGCGTCTCCCCATTTTTTTAAAAGAATGTTCGAATAATGATTTTGCAAAACAAAAAGATATTCCGGTGCTGTATCTGTACAATCCTGCTCTTTGCAGCGATCCGGGTCCACGCGCAAATTGAGGACTTTGCAGCGCAGGGAATCGTTCGCGTTACACCCAAAGAAATTGACAGTGTGCTGGTCAACCCGGGGATCGGGTTTACCACCTTCCAGCGCTTTAACGGAGATACGCTGAACCGGGGTCTTGAGTGGACAGAGGGAAAACCCATCGCCTATCAGCCTTTTAAGGGCAGTTTACTTAACAAGGGATACCCGCTTACTACTATTGCCTATTTCAGGGTATACTGGCGCTTCCTGGAACCGCAAAAAGGGGTCTTTAACTGGGCCATTATCGACCAGGCATTGCGCACAGCGCATGAACGCGGGCAAACACTGATGTTGCGGGTGGCCCCCTACGGCGAAGGTAACAGCAAGGAGAACGACGTACCGGACTGGTACCGCACTATGGTTGGCCCAAAAAATGAATGGTTTGTTGACTCTTCCGGCTGGCGGGTAGATCCTGAAGATGCCCGTTATGCAAAATACTACGGTGGTATGATTGCCGAACTGGGCAGGCGTTACGACGGACATCCCGAGCTGGAAGCGATCGACCTTTCCATTGTTGGTTTCTGGGGCGAAGGGCGGGGAGCATCCCTCCTTTCAGCAGGAACAAGAGCCGCACTGGTGGACGCGTATACGGATCATTTTAAAAAAACGCCACTGATTGCATTGCTCACCGATAAAAATACCGAAACCTATGCCTTGTCAAAGGCTCCGGTAGGATGGCGCGTCGACTGCCTGGGAGATGTAGGCGGCTTTGACAAAAACTGGTCGCATATGTATGATTACTATCCCGAAGGCATTATTAACTTTGGAATGCAGGATGCCTGGAAGAAAGGGCCTGTCAGCCTTGAGGTCTGTTGGGTCATGCAAAAATGGAAAGAGGAAGGCTGGGACATCAATTACATCATTGATCAGTCGTTAAAATGGCATATTTCCAGCTTTAACGCAAAATCATCAGCCGTTCCTGAAACATGGTGGCCCCAGGTAAACCGGTGGCTGAATACAATGGGCTATCGCTTTGTACTTCGTAAATTCACGTACCCGGGAACAATACAAAAAGGACAAAAGCTTTCTTTTACCTCCTGGTGGGAAAATAAAGGCGTTGCACCCATTTATAAAAAAGCGTATTCCCTGGCCATCCGCATACATAACCAACAATACACGCTTGTACGTGCAACAGATGCTGATATTACCCAGTGGATGCCGGGCGATAACCTGTATGATAATGCCATTTACCTTCCCTATACTATTCCCGCAGGAACGTATAGTTTTGAAATCGGCATTGTCGACCGGCAGACCAACCAACCGAAAGTCAACCTTGCCATTGCAGGAAGGACTGAAGACGGATGGTACCGGCTGGGAACGATCTCCGTTAAGTGATCTGCCTTGCGGACATTTCTTTTATAAACAAATACGCTCTTCTAACTTTACAATAACTAATCAATATGCAAAAACTTTTTTATACGCTGCTTCTTCCGCTGTTATTGGTAAGCAGCCCCGGATACAGCCAGCATAACAGAGCGTCTCTGCAGCTGCTGGGAACCCGGAGCTGGATACGGGTGAACTGGGACAGCGTCCCAGGCGCCGGTCACTATCGCCTTTACTGGTCGGCCAACGGTAAGAAACCCCGGGTGCCCAACGCCACCGTCAGCGGCAGCACCTGCAGGTTTTACATACAGGATGTACAGCCGGAAACGACTTACAAAGTATGGCTGGAGCCGGATGCAGGAACCGGTATAAAAAATGATGTAACCGGATCAGTGAGAACACAAAAAAACTGGGTGCCGGATGCACAGGAATTAAAAGAACTGCAAACCAACCCCAGCTCAGGAGCGGTGCCTAAAGGCATGCAGCTATTCTGGCAGGACGAGTTCAATGATGCGTTGCTGAACAGGAACAAATGGAGCACGAATTATTTTTCTTCACTCAATTATTTCAATGAGGGCTCCAGAAAAGAAATGCTGGAAGACCAATTGCCCCAGCCTGCTTATACATTGAACGGAAAAACGATCAACCTGTATGTAAACGATTCTTTACCCGCGAGACTCTATGTGCCTAAAGGCAATCAGAAAATATCTTCTATCCAAACCTATGACTGGCGTACCAATGAGAACCT
>DASVMC010000623.1:0-3533 GCA_036384555.1 Niabella sp.
TATTTTCATCAGGTATTGTATGGTTAAATTATAAGGTTGTTAAATAGACCGCCTTGCTAAATCCATTCATAAAATGGTTGCAATTTTTAAAACAGATGTCTTGGATAAACCAGCCGCAAAGCGGATGGTATTATGTCTGAAAAAATTGTTTCCCGGTACAAAGATCAATTTTGACCTGGATGATTGTGATAATATATTACGTATTGAATCCTCAAAACCGATTGACGTGCACAAGGTTGCTTTTTCACTGGCAGAAAGAGGCCATCGTGCAGATGAACTGGATTAATGCTTTCTGAAATCAGGAGAATAAATACATTTTTATGCAAACAGAAATAATTGACACAAAAAAGATACGACAGGCTTTTATATCAGCTGCGTCCGATTTTATTCTTTTACTGGAAAAGGTGCCGGAGGATCGCTTGAATACGGCTCCGTTTGAAGGAAGCTGGACGCCGGGTCAGGTGGGCGATCATGTAACGAAGTTCTTATCAGGTATTGCACAGGTGCAAAAGAGTCCGCAGGTAGCACCCGGCAGACCTGTGGATCGATATGAACCGGCTATGAGAGCTATATTTTTAGATTTTGAGCGGAAAGCCACCGCACCTCCCAATGTAGTTCCCGGGAGTGGTCCTTTTGACCGGCAACAGCAGGTGGCTGTGCTGAAAGAAATCAGCGCAGTAATAGAAACACATATTACAGAGGCCTGGTTAGGGAAGATCTGTGCCGGCATTCCCTTTCCGACGCTTGCAGAGCTTACTGGCCTCGAATGGATCTATTTTGGTACCTATCACCTGCAGCGGCATACGCATCAATTGGAAACGATCTGTTTGACTGATCAGGTCTTCTGAAATCAGGAATATGGCAAAAGGTCGTGTATTAAAAGTTTGTCCGCTGGGGCACCGGTATTACAGGAGCAATGATTGCCCGGCCCGCAGGAATTAATAATGCCGGGAAGCGGGCATTATTCTCTGAAAAAGAGATGCTGGCCCTGCATGGTATGGGCCCGCATCGGTGCCCGCACTGAAAGCAATTTTAGGGGAAGAAGGACTGGAGTTTAAAAAATAAACTCCAGGAGAAAAACGAAACGGATAGGCAATTGCCGGGATCATCAATACAGAACGGTTGCGGAAAGGTCAGGATAAGAAATTTAAAGGGAATAAGATAAAAGATTTATCACTTATCAAATGAATAAAATGCAGGTTGAAAAATTCAGTACGGTAGGGGATTATATTAACCATTTTTCCGGTATACAGAAAAAAAGGCTGCAGCAGATACGGAACATCATCAAACAGGTGGCTCCGGCACACGCAACGGAAGTAATCAGTTATAATATGCCTGCCATTAAAACACAGAAGGTATTGGTCTATTATGCCGCTTATGCGCAGCATATCGGATTTTATCCGACCGCAGAACCAATAAAAGTATTTGCGGATGCGTTAACAGGTTATAAAACGTCCAAAGGAGCCATACAGTTCCCACTGGAGGAACCATTGCCCGCAGAGCTGATCCAGCAGGTGGTCCTGTACCGGATAAAGCATACAGAAAAAAAGCAGCAAAAAGCTGCCGGCCTAAAATAAGAATATCAAATCAAAAAACAATGATAATGAAGAATTCAATTTATCCCTGTATATGGTTCAACGGCAATGCCCGGGAGGCCGCCGGTTTTTATACAAATGTTTTCCGGGATGCGGTTATTACGGCCGATTCCGGTATTGTGATCACTATTGAATTAAGTGGACAAAAGTTAATGCTGTTAAATGCCGGTCCCGAGTTTCAGATCAATCCTTCTCTGTCATTCATGATGATTACTACCGATCCGGCTGAAGTGGATTCTGTATGGGAGCAGTTAATAAAGGGGGGACAGGCTTTAATGGAACTGGGCGCTTATCCCTGGAGCCCGAGGTATGGCTGGGTACAGGATAAATATGGAGTGTCCTGGCAATTGTACTCAAATGATCAATGGGAGATTGAACAGAAATATGTACCCACACTCATGTTTACAGAAGGTCAGAATGGCCGTGCAGAAGAAGCGGTTCATTTTTATACAGCTGTATTTCCGGATTCCAAAGAACTGGGTTTACTCAAATACGGAGCCGGCGGACCGGATAAAGAAGGAAATGTACAACATGGAGAGTTCCGGATAAAGAATTACAAGCTTGGATGTATGGACAGCTCTTCCTCACATTTTAGCTTTACAGAAGGTGGTTCATTAGTAGTGGATTGTAAGGATCAGGAGGAAATTGACGCTTACTGGAATGCGCTTACGGCCGGGGGCGGAAAGGAAAGTCAGTGCGGCTGGCTAAAGGATCAATTTGGATTTAGCTGGCAGATCGTTCCCGTCCAGCTTGGACAAATGATGGGTAAAGGAGAGCCGGAAAAGAACCAGCGCATGATGCGTGCGTTGATGCAAATGAAGAAGCTGGACATTGCCGCTTTAGAAGCTGCCTACAACGGGGCCGGCTAGTTTTATAATAAAAATTATTCATCCTTAAAATGATCATTATGGAAACATACACGTATCAACAAACAATCAATGCTCCTATAAAGAAAGTGTGGGATATATTATGGAATGATGAAACCTACCCGCGATGGACTGCGTCGTTTACACCTGGCTCCAGGCTGGAATCTGACTGGAAAATAAATGGGAAGACCCGTTTTCTTGATGCCAACGGCGATGGAATGGTAAGTACCATACATACACTAAACCCGCCGTTTGAAGTGATGTTTAAACACCTGGGTGTGGTAAAAAAGGGCATAGAGGATATTGATAGTGATAATGTGAAGGCCTGGACCGGATCATTAGAGCAGTATTTTTTAAAAGAAGAAAACGGTAGAACACTCCTTGAGGCAGTAATAGATATAGATCCTCAATATAAAGAAATGATGGATAACGGCTTTATCAAAGGATTTGACCAGGTAAAACAGCTTGCAGAAAAATAATTTTTCAGAAAATAAAATACAACAAATGGCAAAATTAAATTCTTATTTAAATTTCGACGGAACTGCAGAAGAAGCGTTCAATTTTTACAAATCCGTTTTTGGCGGCGAATTCCGTGGAGGAGTAATGCGTATGGGAGATGCTCCCGGTACTGAAAATCTTTCTGATGATGAAAAAAAACGGGTAATGCACATCGCACTTCCTATTGGAAATGATCTGCTGATGGCATCTGATATCGTACCTTCCATGGGCCACAAACTTACTGTCGGAAACAACAATTACATCAGCATTTTCCCGGAAAGCAGGGAAGAAGCGGACCGGCTGTTTAATGGGCTTTCTGTAGGGGGGGCTGTTGAAATGCCCATGCAGGAGCAGTTCTGGGGTGATTATTTCGGAAGCTTTACGGATAAATACGGCATTGGATGGATGATCAATTATTCAACGCAGGGCCAGCAATAAAAGCAAATAGTTGCAACATTGCATAACCGCAGGAATAGCGGGGTGTTATTTTTTTGGAGCTGGGGTGTCACAAAGATTTTCACCGAAGATGAAATTATGGTGTTTTTCTTGAAAATAGAAGGTTTTTTTAGTACCC
>DASVMC010000624.1:0-3490 GCA_036384555.1 Niabella sp.
AGGTGCAGGAAATGGGCTATCTGCGGAAAACAGCCGCCCCTTAACATTCTCTTAATACATTTATCGGCACAATCCTGCCATTTGCCTATTATTCTTTACCGGGAAAAAGAACAGCTGTAAAATTGTACCTGTTGAAGCTGATCATTTATCATTGAAACTTTTACAGCTATGCCCAAAAGAAGATGGACTTTTTTATTCCTGTTTATTTTTGTATCTGTACTTACCGGATGCTCCAAATCAGCTCTTACAGACAGCAGCTCCGGTTCCTCCGGCACAACAGGCGGCACTGTAACGATTGACAGTACCAACACCAGCGGCACGGCAGAAGGCAGCACAGATTCAGCCTACAATGCCGATGACCTGGCAGAGAATTCGACCTTTTCACATACGGTATCCATTGTTTTTGGAGCTGCTACGGTAATCACTAACCCGCTTGACGGCAGCGGCGTTTCCATTACACAAGCGGGTGATGCTATTGTGATCACATCAACGGTAAAAGAGGTGGCCTATGAATTATCCGGAACCACGGCCAATGGATCCGTAAAGATTTACAGTGATAATAAATTCCAGCTAACACTGAACGGGGTCGATATCACTAATGCAAACGGTCCGGCTATTAATATCCAATCCGGGAAAAGAGCCTTTATTGTGCTGGCAGCCAACACGACCAACACCTTAACAGACGGCAGCGTTTATTCAACAAGTACTGAGGATATGAAAGGAACTTTTTTCAGCGAAGGACAATTGATCTTCAGCGGAACCGGGGCGCTTACCGTAAAAGGGAATTATAAACACGGCATTTGCAGTGATGACTATATACGGGTAAGAAGCGGTACCATTACAGTAACCGGTGCTGTCAGCGATGGTATTCATACGAATGATGCATTTATTGCGGATGGCGGTACTATTACAGTAACAGCGGGCAGCGATGGGATCGAGTGTGATAAAGGCGCTATTGTGATCAATGATGGTATAATTACCATTCATGCAGGAGATGATGGTATTACTGCATCCTATGATACAGACAACACCATTGATCCTTATGTGACCATTAACGGTGGCACTATTACAATTACTACCGGTGCCGGGGAAGGAATTGAAAGTAAATCTACACTAACCATCAATAAAGGTACTATTGCAGTAACCACTGTTGATGACGGGTTAAATGCCGGCAGTAAGATAATCATTAACGGCGGATACATTTATGCCAGCAGTTCCTCCAATGACGGTATCGATTCCAACGGCCCAATGACGATTACCGGCGGCCGCATTGTTGCCATAGGCGCAGCAGCACCGGAAGAGGGCTTCGACTGCGACCAGAATACCTTTAAGATCACGGGGGGAACGCTTGTAGGCATCGGCGGCGCTACCAGTTCTCCAACTGCAAGCGTTTCCACTCAATATGCTGCAATTTTAGGAGGTGGAGCTGCCAACCAGCTCTATCATATAGAATCAGCTGATGGTACCGAGGCGCTTACCTTCCTGGCGCCAAAAACCTATACGACCCTGTTGTTCTCCAGCGCCAAGCTTAAGGGCAATACCAGCTACGTTACTTACACCGGGGGCAGTGTTGCAAACGGCACCAGCTTTCAGGGTATGTATACCAGCGGTACTTACACACGGGGTACCAAAGCAGGTAGTTTTACTACCAGCAGCATGGTTACTAACCCAGGAGGAAACACAGGGCCCGGCGGCGGCAGATAATACCCATCAGGCATTAAAAATGATCCAATAAATAAGGGGCATGGCGGGCAGCGGCAATCCGCCAGCGACCGGCAGGTTCATTCAAAATGACAAAAGCCTGAAACCGTATAAGACGCTACCCGTAACCCTTTGTTCATAAAAAAATCCCGGCAACTGCTTGCCGGGATTACTTTTTGCTATGTAAAATCTTATTTTACTTCTTCAAACGGAACGTCTGTTACATCTTCTGCACCGCCACCGGTGTTTCCGTCAGGCTGCTGTTGCCCTTCATTACCCGGCTGTCCCGCATTTGCCTGAGCACCTGCATCAGCCGCGCCGGATTTATAAAGATCCTCGCTGGCAGCCGTCCATGCAGCATTCAATTCTTCCATTGATTTGTCGATCCCTGCTACATCCTGTTGTTTATGCGCTTCTCTTAATTTGGATACAGCACCTTCAATTACCGATTTTTTATCAGCAGGAATCTTATCACCATATTCTTTCAATTGTTTTTCTGTCTGGAACACAAGGCTGTCTGCCGCATTCAGCTTATCAATTTTTTCTCTTTCCACCTTATCGGAGGCTTCATTGGCTTTTGCTTCTGCTTTCATTTTTTCCACTTCTTCCTTGCTTAAGCCACTTCCTGCTTCAATATGGATCTTCTGTTCTTTACCGGTTCCCTTATCTTTTGCAGTAACATGCATGATACCGTTTGCATCAATATCAAAAGTTACTTCAATCTGAGGTACTCCTCTTGGAGCCGGCGGAATACCATCCAGGTTAAAAATTCCCAGGCTTTTGTTATCTTTTGCCATAGAACGTTCTCCCTGTAAAACATGTATCTGCACACCCGGCTGATTGTCGCTGGCAGTGGAGAATACTTCTGATTTCTTTGTAGGGATCGTTGTATTGGATGGGATCAAAGTGGTCATTACCCCGCCCATTGTTTCAATACCCAGCGAAAGCGGGGTTACATCCAGTAACAATACATCTTTCACTTCTCCGGTTAATACAGCTCCCTGTATCGCAGCACCTACGGCCACTACTTCATCAGGATTTACGCCTCTGTTGGGTTTTTTCCCGAAGAATTTTTCTACGATTTCCTGCACTTTGGGGATACGGGTGCTACCACCTACAAGAATTACTTCATCAATCTCAGAAGCGTTGATACCGGCATCCTTCAAAGCTGCCTCGCAAGGCTTTAAACAACGGGCGAACAGATTATCTGCCAGTTGCTCAAATTTTGCACGGGTCAGTTTTTTTACAAGGTGCTTGGGCACGCCATCAACAGCGGTAATATAAGGAAGATTGATCTCTGTTTCACTGGAAGAAGACAGTTCGATCTTTGCTTTTTCAGCGGCTTCTTTTAAGCGCTGCAACGCCATCGGGTCCTTACGCAGATCAATGCCCTCATCTTTTTTAAACTCTTCTGCCAGCCAATCCATAATCACTTTATCAAAGTCATCACCACCCAGGTGCGTATCACCATTGGTGGATTTTACTTCAAACACCCCATCTCCCAACTCCAGAACGGAAATATCAAATGTACCGCCGCCAAGGTCAAATACGGCGATCTTATGGTCTTTACCGCCCTTATCCAATCCATAAGCCAAAGCGGCAGCAGTTGGCTCGTTTACGATACGGCGTACAGTCAACCCGGCAATTTCACCGGCTTCCTTTGTCGCCTGCCGTTGTGCATCATTAAAATAAGCAGGTACAGTAATTACCGCTTCATTCACTTCCTGACCCAGGTAATCCTCAGCGGTCTTTTTCATTTTTTGTAAGATCATCGCAGAAATTTCCTGCG
>DASVMC010000625.1:0-4061 GCA_036384555.1 Niabella sp.
AAATGCTGTTCCCTAACGCGATGAGCATTAATACCCGGGAGGAGCTGGAAGAGGAGCGGCGTTTGTTTTATGTTGTGGTTACAAGAGCTAAAAAGAAATTGTGGATTACCTACGCTAATACCCGTTATAAATTTGGCTCACTGGTACAGAACGAACCCAGCCGGTTTATAGATGAGTTGCCCAAAGATTATATTGATAATACCTATTCCGGCGGTGGCACTAAACAGAGCTCGTTTGGGTACGGCAGCACCGGCTCTGCCTATGAGCGGATGAGCGGCTGGGGCAATAAAAGCGATTTTACCGCTGAAAAAAAATTTGGACCGGCACCGTCAAAAAGGACGACGCCTGAATATTTAAGCCCGAAGCCGGAAGCCAAAAAAGTAATTGACCATACGCCCTCGGCCGATTTTCAGGCAAGTGATATCAATGATATTGCGGTTGGACAACGTGTGGAGCACCAGAAATTTGGTTTTGGAGAGGTATTGAAGCTGGAAGGCAATCAACATAATAAAATGGCCCTCATCAAATTTGATCAAAACGGGGAAAAGAAAATCCTTTTAAATTATGCACGTTTGAAGATCCTGAAGTCCCAGTTGTAATAGCGCTGACTGTACAATACAAAATAAATGCCTGCCGGTGCGTATGGATCGCGGTGAAAGGAGCGGTTACTTTTTTTTGTAGGTGATTTTTACGGGAACGACCCCGGCATTCAGCATCCCGATTTTTTTTGCAGCTTTTTTGCTGAGATCAATGATCCGCCCCTGAACAAATGGGCCGCGGTCGTTAATACGTACTTTTACTTTGCGGCCATTTTTTAAATTGGTTACGGTTACCCGCGTCCCGAATGGCAATGTTTTATGCGCAGCCGTTTTTTTCCCCTGTCTGAAGATGGCACCGCTGGCGGTTTGCCGTCCTTTGAAGCTGTCCGAGTAATAGGATGCGTTTCCGGAGTCAGTTATTTTTCTGCTACAGGAAAATAACAGGCCGGTCAGTAACAGCAGAAGGAACAGGGCGCGCATCATGAGGGCAGGTTCTTATTGGTATAAGCAAATTTCAGGTAGATCATAGTAAGGGACAGACAGAGAATGACGGCATTTGTTAAAATGATCACCCAATCGTCTTTCAGTACGCCATAAATGATCCACATAGCCTCATTTACCGCAGCAATAACAAACATCATTAACGAGATGTCCTTAACTGATTTATCCTTTATGGTTTTGATTACCTGGGGTAAAAAAGTCAGTGTTGTGATGGCGCCCGCTATAGCCCCTAAAAGATCAACTCCATTCATTAGTAGGTTCAGATTTGGGAGTGATAAAAATTATTTAGTTCTATTTGCTTTCTTTTTTTCATAATAAGGACTAAGATCAATAATTTCTACTTTCCTGAATTCTACCGGGTGGCCTTCGCTTTGCAGCGATATGTAGCCGGCCTTCAATAATTCCCCATCCTTTTTTACAACCGGATTAAAGTCTGTAACATTGCCGCCGCCCAGTTGGGGTTTTTCATATACTAAAACGGTATCCCCGTTTACGATCTGTTTTATTATGGAATCACCTAGCACCAGCACCTCCGCCCGTACCCATACATCATTCCGGAACGTTTTTGAATCGGAGTTAATGCAATGCTGTGTCTGTAGCTTGCCATCCATAACAATATTGGTTCCGGGTGTGCAAACGTTACATGTACTGCGCTCTCCTGTAGAATCGCCTCCCAGTAACTGGTCTTCAATTGAAATAGGAAAATCCTGATCTTTAAGCATGGTTTCCGGGGCCTGGCAATGCAGCATAATGCCACTGTTTTTATAAGCCCAGCCGGGTGCGCCAGGTGTTTGTTTTCCTGTAAAGCGGTATTCAACAGCAAGCAGGTAATAGGAAAAAGGCGTTTTGTAAAAAAGATGACCAAATCGCTCGTCAAATGTTTTATAATGGTCATAATTGACCTGTATAACACCGTTTACCACCCTGAAAGTGTTGCCGAAATTGTCTCCCAGCTTGTAGCCTCTTATTTTAGGGGTCCATCCTTTCAGATCCTTTCCGTCAAAAAGTTGTACCCATTTCCGGGGGAAATTGTCCTGGGCATTACAAAACAGGGAAGAGAGGAATATAACAGCAAGAAAAAAAAGTCGCATAATTCTATCAGTAAAATAAAGTATAAAATATGTACAGCATTTAAAGATACTGTTTTATTAGTATGTCCGCAATAGTCTCTCAAAATGTATTTATAGGTTTATTAAATAAGAGTACGAATTACAGACTGTTTTATCAATTTATTAAATCTCCCGGAATTAACATTCGGACCATATAGCGGGAATAAGTTTGGCGGCAAAACCTTTTATATCATGCGGAATATTCAGGATTTTACCACCAAAAACAGGATGTTCATCAATTTCCTGATTGTTTTTACACTTCTAACGGCGCTTCCCAGTTTGTTGATACCCAAAGAGGACAGCTTTTATGGGCTGAATTTTTTTCACTGCCGGGAGCTGGATTATTTTTTTATTGCCTACACGTATGTTGGGGATGGGCTTTTCTCTGTCTTCCTGGTAGTGCTGTTCTTTTTTTTTAAGAACCACCTGCTGGCATTTCGTATATCGCTGGCATTTCTGGTTTCGGGTATCGTGGCCCAGGTGTTGAAAAATGCGGTGCGATTGCCCCGGCCGATGGCTGCCTTAAGCACAACTTCCTATCACCATTTTATAGAAGGTATCACCCATTCGGGATATAACAGTTTTCCTTCCGGTCATACCACTTCCGTTTTTGCGCTGGCGCTGCTGTGCTGCTTTCACGTAAAGAATTTCAATAGACAATTAGGCTTGTTTGCATTGGCCTGCCTTGCCGGATATTCAAGAGTTTACCTCGGGCAGCATTTCCTGCCCGATGTTTTTGCAGGCATGCTGATCGGATGCTGTACCGCCATAATGGTGTACCTCTGCATCAAGCGCCCGGTCTGGTCAAAAAAAGCAGATCCGCTGACCGGCCAGGAGCAATTGAATGTACCTGCCTGAAAGGGGCACCATCAGCTTGTATCAGCAGGGTCTTCTTTTTCTATAAACGGGAGCGGCCGCTTCCTAAACAGTAAGCTTCATCGCTTTTCAAATAGCCAGGGCAGGCGCCAGCGCTTTTTGATCTTATAGTTGGATTCAATATACTGGCGGATGTGATGCATAGCTTCGTCAATATCGTCAGTCAATAAAACAAGGTCCATATCTTCTTTTGAAATAGTGCCCTGGGCGGCCATATCTTCAATGGCTATCATGAGGTCTTTATAAAATTCTTTTCCGAACAGAACAATAGGGAACTGCGTAATGGTTTTTGTCTGTATGAGTGTAATTGTTTCGAAAAATTCATCCATTGTCCCAAATCCCCCGGGCATTATAATGAACGCGTAGCTGTATTTGATCAGTAACACCTTTCTTACAAAAAAATGATCCAGGGTTACGGAGGTGCTCAGGTACTTGTTATAGTGTTGTTCAAATGGGAGTTTAATATTGCAGCCAACCGATTCGCCGCCTGCCTCAAACGCGCCCCTGTTCGCGGCCTCCATAATACCCGGTCCTCCGCCTGTTAGTGTGGTAAAGCCCAGCCCGGCAATTCTTTTGCCAAACGCTTCTGCGCTTTTATAGTAGGGATGGTCTTCTTTAAAACGGGCTGAGCCAAACACGGTAATGCAGGGACCAACAAAGTGCAATGTCCGGAACCCTTTTAAAAATTGTCCAAGCACATGAATGGCAAATCCCAACTCATACGTTCTGCTTTTAGGCCCATCCAGGTATACCTGCTCTTTTGCAGGGATGATCCTTTCCCTGGGCTTTATCTGCTCTTTTTCTTCCATACCATTGGTTAATTGATAAATATTGAATAACGAATATAATTCATAAAATTTTTAATGCATAAATCCTTTTACATTTGTAACGGTTAAGAATTATTCCTGCTATGCGTATTATAAGTTACAATGTTAATGGTATTAGAGCGGCTCTAAAAAAGGGCTTTACAGACTGGCTAAAAACAGATCCCGCAGATATTATCTGCCTGCAGGAAATAAAGGCGGAGAAAGACAAT
>DASVMC010000626.1:0-7201 GCA_036384555.1 Niabella sp.
TCCCGAGACCGGAAACGATGAGCGGTTCGCTGCCATACACCAGCAGCAGCAACCCTAGAGGAATGCCCAATGCGGCGTAGATAACCAGCCATTTGGCGCTGTGCAAATGGATCTGCCGGTGGTCCTGTAACAGGATCACCAGGGCTACTGTAACCGAAAGCAGTGCTGATAAAGGCACTGCAATTTTTGCCGGCAATATCCAAAGGAATAGCGGCACAGCAACCATCGACTCACCAAACCCGAAAGTGGAGCGTACAAGGGTGGCGATAAAACTGACAACAATAATAATTAAAATAAGATGTTCTTTCACTGTGCGGAAAGATACAAAATGCCAAAAAACGGCTGCAATAAATTGATGACCGGTAAATAGCCTCCTGCCGATTATGTAAGTACATTTGTTACCTCAATCAACCGTTATGTCGAAATATATGCATGATATCGATATTGATCTGATCGAAATGACCCTTGATATCGCCAAATATGTGATTCATCGTATTACTGAGAAAGACCGGAAGCTTGGGCGGTTTAAATCGGCCGAAGAGTTAAAGGCATTAGTGGGCACCACTATTACTCCTGATGGCATAGGCGGAGAGCGGGCCCTGGATCTGTGGAAAAATGTACTTGAAAAAGCGACTGCCTCCATCGATCATCCAAGGCATCTTGCTTTTGTACCGGCTGCACCATCGCGGGCAGCCATCATGTTCGACCTGGTTACGTCTGCATCTTCTATTCACGGGGCTTACTGGATGGAAGGTGCGGGAGGTATTTTTGCAGAGAACCAGGCAATGGAATGGCTGGTATCTTTGACCGGTTTGCCCCAGGGTGCTTTTGGCGTATTTACAAGCGGCGGTACGGCTGCAAATCTTTCTGCAATGATAACTGCGCGGGAATACTGGCGGACAAAAGATCCGGCGCATCAGCAGCACAAGGGAATACTGATTACCTCTACCGGGGCGCACTCATCAGTAAAGGCAATGGCAAAGATTATTGATGCGGAAATACTGCTGGTTGACACAGAAGACCGGATGACGGGGCAGGATATACAGCAATTAATAGGAACAATAGATGCCGATAAGCGACGCCGGCTGTTTGGAGTTGTAGCTACAGGAGGAACAACAAATGCAGGTATCATCGACTGCCTGGATAGTATTGCTGAAGTATGCAGACAGCATGATCTCTGGTATCATGTAGACGCAGCTTATGGTGGCGGCGCGCTTGCAGCAGATTCTGTGCGGCATTTATTTAATGGCATTGAAAAAGCAGACAGCATTACCATCGATCCGCATAAATGGCTGTTTTCACCGTATGATTGCGGCGCTATTATTTATAAAGATCCCGGGTTAGCAAAAAAAGCACACGCTCAGGAGGGCGCTTACCTGGATATATTTAAAGATAAAGGCGCCGATGGCTTTAATCCGTCCGATTATCAGATACAGCTCACCAGAAGGCTACGCGGATTGCCGTTGTGGTTTTCATTGGCCATGCATGGTACCAATACCTATAAGAAAGCCATCGAGCGGGGTATAGAACTGGCACAGATCGCAGCAGAAAAGATAAAAGCGAATCCGCTGCTGGAACTGGTTCGGGAACCGGGATTGAGCTGTGTACTGTTCCGCAGGAAAGGATGGCTTCCGGATGATTATAACCGATGGACCTTTAAAAACCTGGAAGCAGGGTTTGCCCTCGTAACGCCGACAAAATACCGCAAACAAGGTGTAGTTGAAACGGTTGTTCGTTTTTGTTTTATCAACCCGGATACGACCGAAAATGATATTGACAGCATCCTCGCTACCATGATCTGATCATTAAAACACCGGTTCGTTTTTGAAAGGAGCTCCTGGCAGGAGAAGCGACGGCCAAATGCAGACCTGATTCTTAATAATTTGGTGTACTTTTCCGCCTGTTTCGGTAGCAGACCGGATTTTATTCATTAAGTGTCAAAATTTATTGCTCATGAAGCGGATGATCAAAATAGGCTTATTGTTAGTAACGGCAGTGTTGACAATTGCAGTCAACGCCCAGAAGTATGATCCTGTAGAACTGGTGAATCCCTTAATGGGAACCCTGTCTAAGCCCAGTATGTCTACAGGAAATACCTATCCTGCAGTGGGTGTTCCCTGGGGAATGAATCTGTGGAGTGCACAAACAGGGAAGATGGGAGATGGCTGGATGTACACCTATACTGCCGATAAAATACGGGGCATTAAGCAAACGCACCAACCCTCACCATGGATGAACGATTACGGACAATTATCCATTATGCCGGTAACCGGTAAAATGGTTTTTGACCAGGACGAACGCGCCAGTTGGTTCTCACATAAAGCAGAAGTTTCAAAACCGTATTACTACAGTGTATACCTGGCGGACCATGATGTAACTGCGGAGCTGACACCTACGGAACGTGCTGCCCAGTTTCGGTTTACCTTTCCCAAATCGGATAGCGCTTACGTTGTGATCGACGCTTTTGATAAAGGGTCGTATATTAAAATCATCCCTGCTGAAAAAAAGATCATTGGGTACTCTACAAAACATGCAATCGGTGAGTTGCCTGATTTTAAAAATTTCTTTGTTATTTATTTTGACAAGCCCTTTGCAAATGCCCATACCTGGGAAGATAAAAAACTAAATGATTCCGGTCTGGAGGTCACTGCCGATCATAGCGGAGCCATTGTCGGATTTAAGACCGGCAAAGGGGAGCAGGTAGCCATGCGCATAGCCACCTCTTTTATCAGCTTTGACCAGGCAGAACAAAACCTGAAAAAAGAACTGGGAGCGGATGGGTTTGATCAAACCATGGCAAAAGCAAAAAGATTGTGGAATGACCGTTTGGGGAAAATTACCATAGAAGGCGGTACAATTGACCAGTTACGTACCTTTTATTCTGCACTGTACCGCACCTTATTCTTCCCTAATAAATTGTATGAGCTGGATGCAGCAGGCAAACCGATACATTATAGTCCCTATACCGGAAAAACCCTGCCGGGCTACCTGTTTGCAGGAACCGGTTTCTGGGATACTTTCCGCGCTTTATATCCATTCCTGAATTTGGTATATCCTTCTATTAATAAAGAGATGCAGGAAGGGTTGATCAATGATTATAAGGAAGGGGGCTGGTTGCCGGAGTGGAGCAGTCCTGCTTATGCACCGGTTATGGTAGGAAATAATTCTGCTTCAGTTGTGGCGGATGCCTATATAAAAGGCATGCGCGGGTATGATATTAACAAGCTTTATGAAGCGCTGCTGCACGGTGCCAATGCCGAAGGCCCGGGAGGAACAGGCAGAAAAGGAGTCGCTTTTTACAATGAACTGGGCTATGTGCCTTACGATGTGGGCATAAATGAAAATGCGGCACGTACGCTGGAATATGCGTATGATGATTTTACGATTTACCAGCTGGGAAAGGCGCTGGGGCGTCCGAAGGCAGAACTGGAGCAGTATTTCAAGCATGCGCATAACTATAAGCACCTGTTTGATCCGTCTCATAATTTAATGCGCGGAAAAAATAAGGATGGCAGTTTTCAGAGCCCGTTCAATCCTTTCAAATGGGGGGATGCATTTACAGAAGGGAACAGCTGGCATTATTCCTGGTCGGTCTTTCATGATATTCAGGGACTGATTGATCTGATGGGAGGAAAACAAACATTTGTGCAGCAGCTGGACAGCATATTTGTGATGCCCCCGGTTTTTGACGATAGTTATTATGGCAGTGTGATCCATGAAATCCGTGAAATGCAGATTGCCAATATGGGCCAGTATGCACATGGGAATCAGCCCATACAGCACATGATCTATTTATATAATTACGCAGGCGCTCCCTGGAAAGCGCAGTACTGGGTAAGAGAAACAATGAACCGTATGTATCACGCAACACCGGATGGTTATTGTGGTGATGAAGATAACGGGCAGACAAGCGCCTGGTATATATTTTCGGCACTGGGTTTTTATCCGGTGACCCCGGCTGTAGATCAGTATGTGGTTGGAGCTCCTTTATTTAAAAAGGCAACAATCTACCTGGAGAATGGCAAAACGATCATTATTAACGCACCCGCGAATAGTGATGAGAACCGCTATATCCAATCGGCTACTATAAACGGGCAACCTTTTACAAAAAACTGGTTGAGTCATAGCGGCCTGCAAAAAGGGGCCGTTATTAATTATACCATGAGCGCCCGGCCCAACAAAACAAGGGGTGTTACTGATGCAGATGTTCCTTATTCGATGAGCAGGGAAGAAAAATAACAACAGTTCCATAACAGCGTATAAAAAGGATCCGGGCAGGCTGACCAAAAAGTGATGTCAGCCTGAGCCCCCTCCTGTGCCGTTTTAGGTGCCGGGTATTTATGCCGGAGCGGAGGACCAGGCTAAATAATCAATCACTTTTATTCTTCCTGTTGGTAGCAGGAACAAACACCGGTTATTTTATCGGTTAAGCGTATGCTGTTCATGAAGTTTCCGATAAAATCATTAACTTCAATCCATAAAAAGACCCTTATGCTTGCTGATAAAAAAAATACAATATCCCGACGTTCTTTTTTACAGACCAGCTCACTGGCTTCTGCCGGACTGCTTTTAAGCGGAGGAGCATTGACCCGTCCTTCTTTCTTTTTTAAGAACCCGGATTCAAAAATTGCGGGTGTTCAGATAGGTGTAATTACCTATTCTTACAGAAGTATGCCGCAATCCCTGGAGCAGGTGCTGCAATATATTGTAGACAGCGGCATCAGTGCAACAGAGCTGATGGGCGATGCTGTGGAAGTTTATGCAGGTATACCATCCGATAAAGCAAAGATCGCAGAATGGCGTGCGAATGCACCAATGGATCGGTTTGCTGCCGTAAAAAAAATGTTTGATAAAGCAGGCGTGCAGATTTATGCATTCAAGCCAAACGCACTCAATCCTAATAATACCGATGCAGAAATTGAATATGCGTTGAAGGCCGCAAAGGTACTGGGTGCAAAATCAGTAACAGTGGAGCTTCCTAAAGATCCTGCACATTCACAGCGGCTGGGTACACTGGCTGCAAAACATAAAATGTACATAGGCTATCATGCGCACACACAAGCTACAGATACAGCATGGGATGCGGCATTGAGTCAATCGCCGTATAATTCCATGAACCTGGATTGCGGACACTATATGGCATCGGGCGGCAGCAATACCAAAGAAACATTGCTTGCATTAATAAAAGCCCGGCACAACTGTATCACTTCTATGCACATAAAAGACCGTAAAACAAAAGAGCACGGAGGTGCTAACGTTCCCTGGGGACAAGGCGATACGCCCATTAAAGAGATCCTGGATCTTTTGAGAGATCAGAAATATACTATTCCTGCCACTATAGAACTGGAATATGAGATCCCTGCCGGATCTGATGCGGTACAGCAAGTAAAGAGCTGTCTGGATTTTGCCCGACAGGCATTGACGGCGAAATAGCTGCGGTTCAGTTGTCAAGGCGAACAAAATCAATTCCACGGAAATTTTCAGGAGCGGCAGCAGCGCCTGGTTTAGAAACTGCTGCTGCCGGTATAGAGGCCGGAGCACCCGGCTTGCAGGTTTTTATTTCATTAATCCTTAATTTTAGCCTGTTAATACCTGTTAATGAAAAATAAGACCCTTCGGTTCTTTTTACTGTTGCTGATTGTTGTCAGCAGTATTTCCTGCGATCAGCTGTCCAAACGGGCCGCCAGAGAGCAGCTGGATTATATGCAGCCCGTACATGTTATGGATGGTTTTCTGAGCCTGATAAGGGTAGAGAATACGGGTGCATTTTTAAGCCTGGGCCATTCCTGGCCGGTGCCGCTGAGGATATTTGTACTGATCCTGTTACCCATAGCTTCAATTTTGGGAGTTACCTTTTATCTTTTAAAAAGACGTAAAGTATCATTGCTGATGATCATTGCGTTTGGATTGATCATCGGTGGGGGAATAGGTAATTTATACGACAGGGTCGTTTTTGGCCGTGTTACCGATTTTCTGCATATGAACTTTCATTTTTTTCAGACCGGTGTATTTAATATGGCCGATGTTTCTATAATGACGGGTACTTTTATCATGTTGCTGGGCATTTTTTTTAAAGGGAATAGACAGCGATTGTCTTCCGAGGTCTAAGGGCAAAACAGGAACCCTGTTCTATGATACTGCTCAATCGATTGCACCGGTTAATACCTGAAGAGGGGCATAGCCTGTAACGCCCTGCCGGTGCGTGTTTGGTAAATAAATGACCGGTTATTTACAATTTTGGATATCGGGTGCACTTGTGAACAAATCTTCCTGAATTTCCTTCTTTTTTAAACGCTTTCTCTATATTAGCATCATTCACAATACATAAGTGTTTTTATGAAAAAAGAACTATCATTGTTTGCATTGTTATGGATGACCCTTGCGGCGGTGGCGCAATCGATTCCTTCTGAACTGCAGACACCGGAAGTGGTTGCTGTAAACCGCATGCCTATGCGGGCAAATGCTTTCGCTTTTGAGGCAAGGGCGCTTGCTGAGAAAAGAGAAAAAGAGCTTTCAAAATATTTTATATCGCTGAATGGTAGCTGGCGCTTCAATTGGGTACAGAACCCCAAAGACCGTCCCGCTGATTTTTATAAAACGGATTTTAATGACAGTAAGTGGGTGAATTTTCCTGTACCCGCGAATTGGGAAGTGAATGGGTATGGATTACCGATTTACGTAAACCAGCCGTATGAGTTTGCCGGCCGTGCAAAAACGGGAGCCCGGTTAAACCCGCCCTTTGATATACCGGATGATAATAATCCGGTAGGCTCCTATCGTAAAAAAGTAGTGATACCCGATAATTGGGATGGCCGGCAAATCTTTATTCACCTGGGCGCCGTTAAGTCGGCCTTCTTCATTTGGGTAAACGGGCAAAAAGTGGGATACAGCGAGGATAGCAAAATGGCTGCTGAATTTGATATAACCCGGTACATAAAGCCTGGTGAAAACCTGATTGCCTTACAGGTATATCGCTGGAGCGATGGAAGCTATTTGGAATGCCAGGATATGTGGCGCATTTCGGGTATAGAACGGGATGTATACCTGTATGCCACGCCGTTGCTGGATGTGCGTGATTTTAAGATCACTGCTACTTTAGATAATGATTACAAGGAGGGTGTTTTTGAATTTGCCGGTGAGGTGCAGAGCTATAAAACAGATCAAAAAACACTGCACTCCAAAGCAGACACGGCTATGGTTG
>DASVMC010000627.1:0-5859 GCA_036384555.1 Niabella sp.
TACGGTACTGTTACTACAACGGTATCATACAATTTTTGATTATCCATGTAAGAGCCTTGTTTTCAACAAAAATGACTTTTCCTGAAAACTTTAAAATAAAGAAGTGATTTTTGCAGAAAAGCCGGAGCGCAGGAACCGGCTTTTTTGTTTAGAAAAACTTATATCCGGTTTTCGGGAAAGTTGTAATTTTGTTTTGAAGCGAATTGAAATCAATAACTAAGTATGAAGAAAATAGGGCTCCTTTCTTTACTTTCCTGCGCATTAGTGCTAACCTCCTGTAGCCTTTCATCCGAAGGCGATAAATCGGGCGACCAGAATGTCAGCACTGCTGATTCCATTGGAAAAATAGCAGATAGCACTGCAAAAGCGGTTTCTGATAGTGTTACTGAGGCCGGTAAAAACGTGGATTCTTCATTAAGAAGCCTGGGCGATTCCCTGAGGTCAGATATCAGGGATGCTGCCGGTAAAGTAAAGGACCGTACGCTTGCATTGAGCAGCAAGGCAAAAGATAAAGCGCAGCAAGGGCTTGAGGCCGTAAAAGAAAGTGCTAAAAAAATAAGCAGCGCAGCGCGGGCGGGCTATGAAGCCGGTAAAGATGAACTGAAGAAATAAGACGGGTCATATAATTGTACACCGTCGTTGGTGCAGGGAAGACCAGTTACACCGGCTTAAACAGTTGTTACCGGAAGGTATATGAGAATATACCGGCTGAAAAAAAGGCGTCTTGTATAAATGCCTGGCTGTAATACAGCTCTATATTCAATAGTAAATACGGGGCCGTTTAAGGCCACGGACATAGTACTCTCCGGTTCTACAGCACTTATAGCATCAAACCAATGCGTTGATCAGCTGACCGACTTCTTTTTTGAAAATTTCCATTTCTGCCAGTTGTTCATTGATGAACTGGTTATCTTTTAATTTACCGATGACCTGCTCCATTTCTTCCGTAGAGCTGTAAACCATTTTACGGAACGGATTTTCGTAATCCTTTACCTTGGATGTGTAAACCGACTGGGAGATCCATTCCTTCATTTCAATGGCATCGTGCAGCAGTGTCGTTAACAGTTGGTTATTAACATCCTCCGGACGGAATTCCTTTATTTCCATGAGCGCGCTAAGGCCATGCAGTAATTTCTGCAGGGGGTATTTCCCCGCTTCCTGTATATAAAAGTCATGAACAGTGTCCCATCCTCCGGTGGCATTGCCGGAGGTGATCCTGCTGATCAACCCTGCTACGGCATCTTCCGCAATCAGCTGCCCGCCTACATTAAGCCAGTTCTTCCGCTTACCTGCCTGATCAAAAAGTTGTTGTATGGCTGTGATGGCCGTGTTGCCTGATTGCTGCAAATGATTTATTAAAAGACAACTACCGTAATAGGCGGTCATTTTTTTATAAAGATGATAGCCCTGCTGCACTTTTATAAGAAGTACCGGGCGATGTGCGTTCTCAATTCCATTTGCTACTATTTCTAATTGTGCCACAACGGGCGCCTTATTCTCGAGCAGCTCTTTGCCTTTTTGTTCAAATTCTTTATCGCTTCCGACCATTTTATGCGCCCGGTAAAAGGCTCTGCCGGTATAAAGACAAAGCAGGCGCAATGCAGTAAAGATTTCATTAACGGTATCAGGAGCAAGAAAATCATATTCCAGCAGCTGCTTTTTATCTTTTCGCCGGTCCCTGTCTGCAAACTTTCGCTCATTGCGCAGGATGGCATACATATTATATTGAAACCAATAACCGGGCATGATCAGTAGCTGATCATTATGAACGTCATTACTGATTAAGCAAAAAGGCAGTGGTATATTCAATTCTGCCGGATAATCTCCTTTGGCGATCATTGTAAAGGAGGCAAATTTTGAGTTATGCTTCAGACTTACACAAAGCCCCGGCCAGAAGCCGCGCCCCGCCTGCAATTCTCCATCCGCTGCGCGTGAGTTGTGGTTAGAGCCAATGGTTGCTCCTGCGGCAATATTACTTTGCCCCATCACCAGGGATGCGCAGAGAAAAGAGTTATTATGGTGCTGCTCGTGCGCAGGGAAAAGCAGGGTATTTAAAACTTCACAGCAGGAAATAGTTGCATTTTCCCCGAGATAGGAGTTGATCAGCCGCGCTCCGTATTTCAGCTGGGAAAAAGGAGCCAGTATAAAGCGAACGGCTTTTACACCATAGAAGGCCCTGCTGCCGGCCCCCATGATGCCGTTTACGAGCTCGCAGCCTTCACCAATCTGTGATTTGGCATTTTCGTTGGAGTTAATGGTAAGGTTCTTTAGTTTATTGGCGCCTTTGATATAAGCGTCGCTGCCGATTTTTACATCTTTGATAATGTGTGTATTTTTTATGACGCTTCTTTTACCAACGGTACCGTAAGTTCCGCGGTAGGTGCCGAATTTTTGGTCGGTAAAGATTTTAAATGCCTCCTGTAATGGTTCGTTTGCCCTGTTCTTTGACCACAGCCAGGCATCGCCGGGTAACATGCCGTCGAACGGGATCACCTTTCTGCCGCCGTTTTCATTGCAGATCTCTAACCAGATACGCACCTCTTCAGATTCTCCGTCTTTTACGATCCCGTTCCCGAATTTACTGTAAGAGGTGCAGGACATTTCATTTACATTAATGAGGATAGCCTCATCCTCAATAATATAATGGCTGAGCATCCGTACATTATTGATCGAAACGTTATCGCCGATATCACAGCTTACGATCAGGCTGCGGTACAACCCTACAGGGGTCCGCAGCTGGCTGAACTCAAGAAAGTAGGGTTCCAGTTTTCCGATGCGGACCAATCCGAAAAAAGTACATTCTTCAATTAACAGGATATCGATGCCTTCTCTTACGAGCACCTGGGCCCAGTTGTCTGATCGATTGCCATTCGATTTTAAAATAGCGATCTCCTGTTTGGTAAGAGACCGGTAGTCGGTTGCCGGGTTTTGCTGAAAACGGATATAATATTCATCTTTTCCTGCAGGTAAATAGGCGCTGGGTATAAAATTATACCCCAGGTTTTCAACAGGATACTTTTTAATCAGGTTCATGGTTTAAAGGCTTATTCTACGGTAACACTTTTGGCAAGATTTCTTGGCTGATCCACATTGCATTCCTTTGCAACTCCTATAAAGTAGGAGAGCAGCTGAAGAGGGATCACTGACAGCATGGGCGCAACGATCTCATCCGCCTCCGGAACGCTGATATAATCATCACATAATGCTGCACTTGTTGCATCCCCTTCAGTAATGATGCCGATTATTTTCCCTTTCCGGGCCCGGATCTCCTGCATATTGCTTATGATCTTATCATGATAAGCATCTTTTGTGGCAACGAATACAACGGGTAACTGTTCATCTACAAGTGCAATGGGGCCGTGCTTCATTTCAGCCGCGGGGTACCCTTCGGCATGGATATAGGAAATCTCTTTCAGTTTTAAAGCGCCTTCCAGGGCAACCGGGAAGTTATAACCGCGGCCGAGGTAAAGAAAATCGCGGGCGTCTTTATATTTTTCAGCAATGGACTGAATCTGTTCATGATGGTTAAGGATCCACGCCACTTTTTCAGGAATGAGATCTAGCTCTTTTAATAGTTTCCTGTACCGGGCCTCGTCGATCGAACCTTTCATATATGCGATCTTTAAGGCAATTAAGGTCAGCACCACCAGTTGCGCAGTAAATGCTTTAGTAGAAGCGACCCCGATTTCAGGCCCTGCATGCGTATAAGCGCCACCATGGCTTATTCTTGCAATTGAAGACCCCACCACGTTCACTACTCCAAGGATCAAAGCCCCTTTTTCTTTTGCTTTTTCAATGGCAACCAGCGTATCGGCTGTTTCCCCGCTCTGGCTTACTGCCAGGATCACGTCTTCTTTATTGATGACGGGATTCCGGTAACGAAACTCCGAGGCATATTCCACTTCTACATTAATCCGGCACAGTTCTTCAAAAATATATTCCGCAACCAACCCGGCGTGCCAGCTGGTTCCGCAGGCGATGATCACTATACGGGAGGCATTGATGATCTGATCTGCATGCTGTTGAATACCGGCCATTGTAATGCTTGCACCAGCCACATTGAGCCGCCCCCGCATACAATCAAAAATGGTTTGGGGCTGTTCAAAGATTTCCTTCAGCATAAAATGATCAAAACCACCTTTTTCAATGGCTGCCAGCTCCAGATCCAGTTTTTGAACATAAGGTGTTATAAGCTCATTCCCAAGATTCTTCAGGATCAGCTGATCCGGCTTTACAATAGCGAGTTCGTAATCATTAATATAAACCACCTCCTTTGTGTATTCCAGCATCGGCGAAGCATCAGAACCCAGGAAATGTTCATTCTTACCAACGCCAATCACCAGCGGACTGCCTTTCCGGGCGGCAATAATGGTATCAGGGCTGTCTGCTTCAATTAAAAGGATGACGTAGGCGCCGGTTACGCGTTTTAATGCAACCCGCACTGCTTCTTCCAGTGAACAGTCATTCTGTAGCCGGATCTCATCAATAAAATTTAAGAGTACTTCGGTGTCGGTATCGCTTGAAAAGGTATATCCCTTTTTAACTAATTCATTTTTTAGCTGGGCGTAATTTTCAATAATACCGTTATGGATCATGGCAATTTTGCCGCTTCTGGAAATATGGGGATGCGCGTTCTTATCACTGGGCTCGCCATGTGTAGCCCATCTGGTATGGCCAATGCCCGTAGTACCCTGAACATTTTTTGTACCAATGGCATCCTCCAGATCACTGACTTTGCCCTTCTTTTTATAGATCCTTAACTGCTCTTCATCCAATATAGCCACCCCCGCGCTGTCATAGCCACGGTATTCCAGCCGTTTCAATCCCTTTACAATAATCGGATAAGCTTGTTTACTTCCTGTATAACCAACAATTCCGCACATACTAACTTTATTTTGTTAAAGGCAGCAAAGTAAATAAAAAATTGTGCAAACGGTTGCACAATCCCGTTAAATCTATAATACTACCTTAATTTTCTAAAAAACCTGTTATACGATGAGTATTTTTTGTAAGCTTACCGTCTTTGAATCTGTACAGGATGCAATTGCCCGATCTATTGTTTAAGGATATTAAAAAAGGCTCCCGTGAGGCTTTCGAACGGTTGTTTCGTGAATATTATGCTCCGCTGGTGCGGTTTGCCTTCTGGCAAACAGGGCACAGGGAGGCTGCGGAAGATATTGTTGCCGCCTTTTTTGTAAAGCTTTGGCAGAAAAGGGCGTTGCTGGACCCGGTGCAGGCTCCTGGGGCATACCTGTATATGTCCGTAAAAAATGCGGTCATTGATTACCGGCGAACCCTCCAAAACAAGGCATGTGCTACACAACCGGATAGCAGGGACGCGGAAAGTATAGCTGCTCCGGCCGGGGATGCTATTGAAAATAAAGAGTTAACGGAGTTACTGGAGCATACGGTGGAAGCATTGCCTTTCAAACGCAAACTGATCTTCAGGCTGGTAAAAGAAGAGGGATTGAAATGCAGGGAAGTGGCTGAATTATTGAATTTATCGGAACGAACGGTTGAAAACCAGCTTTACAGGGCTATAGAGGCAATCGCCCGGGTGGTACAAGACTATCTGGGGTTTGACCCAAGGAAGAAGACAGGTCAAAAAGGGCTGCTCTTCTTTTGAATAAATAGAGCAGGGCCGATTAGCGCAATAATAATCTTATTAAATGGAACAGGAAGATTTTTTACGACTGCTTTCAAAGAAGTTACGGAATGAAATTTCGCACGAGGAGCTGGATGCTCTTAACAGGATGCTGAAACAGCTTCCGGAACTGGATTCATTATATCAAAACCTGGCTGCTTATTTTAATAAAAAACAGCACATACCGGTAGATACGGAGCAGCGTTTGCGGGAAA
>DASVMC010000628.1:0-3502 GCA_036384555.1 Niabella sp.
CATTTTATGACGGAAGCAAATAAAACAGACGAGAAAAAGAGCCTGAATTTCCTGGAAGAAATTGTGGAGGCAGACCTGGCGTCGGGAAAATATAAATCAATAGTAACGCGGTTCCCGCCGGAACCCAATGGATACCTGCACATTGGTCATGCCAGTAGTATTTGTTTAAATTTTGGGCTGACACAGCGATATGGTGGATATACCAACCTGCGTTTTGATGATACGAACCCGGTTACCGAAGACACCGAATACGTAGATAGTATTAAACAGGATATTCAATGGCTGGGATTTGAATGGAAAAATGAATTATATGCATCCGACTATTTCGAACAATTATACGAATATGCCGTAAAACTGATCGGTAAAGGACTTGCCTATGTGGATGATAGTACCAGCGAAGAAATCGCGGCTCAAAAAGGCACGCCCACGCAGCCGGGTACCAGGAACCAGTATGCGGAGCGGTCAGTAGCAGAAAACCTGAGATTGTTTGAAGAGATGCGCGATGGTCAGTACAAAGACGGGGAGAAAGTGCTGCGCGCAAAAATCAATATGGCGTCTCCAAACATGATCATGCGTGACCCGATTTTATACCGGATTAAACATGCGCATCACCACCGCACAGGCGATAAATGGAATATTTATCCTATGTATGATTTTGCACATGGGCAAAGTGACTCTATTGAGCACGTAACACATTCGGTTTGTACAATGGAGTTCGTTCCGCACCGGGAAGTGTACGACTGGCTGATTGAGCAGTTAGACATCTTTCCTTCCAGGCAATATGAGTTTGCCCGCCGGAACCTGAGCCACACCGTAATGAGTAAGCGTAAATTACTGCAACTGGTAAATGAAAAATATGTAAGCGGGTGGGATGATCCGCGTATGCCCACTATTTCCGGATTAAGAAGACGAGGCTTTACTCCTGAAAGTATTCGTGATTTTACAGAACGGATAGGTGTGGGCAAACGGGATAATGTTGTTGAACTGGGATTGCTTGAATTTTGTGCACGTGAACACCTGAATAAAATCGCCCTGCGCAGAATGGTGGTATTTGATCCTTTGAAAGTGGTACTTACCAACTATGAAGGGAACGGGGAAATATTACATTCGGAAAATAATCCTGAAGATCCTGATGGTGGCACAAGGGAAATTACTTTCAGTAAGGAACTCTATATCGAACGCGAGGATTTTATGGAAGAAGCCCCGAAAAAATATTTCCGCCTGGCTCCGGGTAAGCAGGTGCGTTTAAAAAGTGCTTATATTATTCAATGTGATGAGGTGGTAAAAGATGAAGCTGGTAACATCCGGCAATTGAACTGTTCTTATTTCCCGAATAGTAAGAGCGGGGAAGATAGTTCCGGGATACATGTAAAAGGAACACTGCACTGGGTCAATGCAAAAGATTGCTTTCCGGTGCAGGTCAATGAATATGATCGCTTATTTACCGTGGAAGACCCGTCCGGCGAGGAAGGCGATTTTACCAGCTATATCAATAAAGAATCGTTGAAGATTGTAGAAGGCGCCCTGGCGGAGCCGGCTTTAAAGAAGGCGACTATTCATGACCGCTTCCAGTTTTTAAGAAAGGGGTACTTTACACTGGACCCCGGCAGTACGGATACGCACCTGATCTTTAACCGTACCGTTACTTTAAAGGATAGCTGGGCAAAGTCGGCTAAGGGATAATAGTTCCAAATTATCAAAAATAGATCAGGTGGGTACACGCTACATTAAAGACCTTGCCGCTTTGGCCAATGCAAACAAAAAGCCCTGGTTACCCAGGGCCGCTGCATCAAGCGTAGCCTTTATTAAACGGCTATGATTGTTGCTTTTTTGGCCGTGCTATTCCGGTTGTCGATAAAATAGTGTTTGAATTTTTCGCTTATCTTGTCAGACTGCTGAATTCCGTTAATGAATAATTTGCCTTTTATGAACTGGATCTTATTGGTAGAACTATTATCAATAAGACCATCCCGCTGCATTTGCAGGCTGGCATCCTTCAAACGTTGTAATTGTTTTTTGGTGTTCTCCAGCTGATCGTTAATATCCGGAAGTACTGTTTTTAAATGCTGATCAACAGAGTGCTGCTGATCTTTTAGTTGCTTTTTTAGATCGTCCATCTGAATTTTTAATGCATCAAAATGAATAGCGCGCATCGCTTCATTCACCTGGTTCCTGATCTTTTCTTTATCAACCGGTTTTACGAGTGTCATAGCCTTTGCCACTTTGCGGTCTATTTCTGCTTTGCTGATGCAGGCTGATGCATTTTCAATATCCCTGTTTATTTTATCCCAGTCGGTTTTCCTGATGGCCTCCATTGCCTGCTGTTGTACTTTTGAGAAATTCATCTTGGCCATGGCTTCATCAACCTGCTTCCGTACCCGGTTGCCTGTTTCGTTTACCCACTCGTCATTAAAATCTTTCATTTTCTCATCGAGATATTTTAACGCCTCATCCAGTCGGCCTGTTTCAAATGCGGTGATGGAAGGAACGGTATCTCCGCTTTGAGCAACCGGTGTGTTTACAGACCGCGTTCTTTGTTGCAAAACGGTAAAGGAAAGCAGTGCTGCGCAGGTAAGCGGCATCGCAATCCACAGGGCTATTTTTAAAGTAGTTTTGTTCATGAGCTGTTTTTTGAGTTTAAGTATGACGAAGTTATTCGTAGCTAAAATACGAATATTTACGTATTTTAAGGCGTTAAAGAACTGTTATAACTGAATCAATGGAACTACAGGGAATCAGCAATCAGCAATAATTGCCAGGCCTTTTCAACAGCTCCCTTTTGAAGGGCGGCTTTACTGTACCGGTGTAGCGCTTCTTTAGCTGTTTTGCCTGTGCTTTCTGCAAGCAGTCTGGTTAATTTCGGATCCTTATAGCCTTCCAGCTGTTGTGGTATTGCTGTTACGTTGGCAAGCTTACCCAGGTCATTCCCGCTAAGGATGGTGCTGTTCTTTATTGAATGCGGCAAAGCATCTACACCAATGCCTAAATGAATGTTGGGCTTAGGCACTTCAAAAAGATCTTGTTTGCTGATTTTGCAGTACCAGTCGCCTCCCAGCCGGGCTACATGATGGATCTTTTCCTGGTCTACCCGATTGTTTGCATCCAGTACCGATGCATCCACATGCAGCAGTACTATCTCGCATATCACCAGGTTCCCGGCGCCACCCTGATTGCCCAGTGCTTTTATTTCCAGTACCCGGCATTCCATTTTTGCTTTGCTTTCTTTTACCAGTGGAGGCCGGATGCTGATTGACGGCAGCATCGTAAACCCTGCCTTATCAAATTCATTGATGCCCCTGGGATATTCGCAGCTGGCCAGGGACATCTGCTGTACCATATCCTCGTCTACCAGGTTGACAACAACTTCTGGTATCTTCAGCACATTTTCCAATGTATGCTTGGTGGTATTATTGCGCACCCGCCGCGAAGGGCTGAAAACAACAACCGGCGGCTCAGTAGAGAACAGGTTGAAAAAACTGAACGGGCTCAGGTTGACGTTTCC
>DASVMC010000629.1:0-2661 GCA_036384555.1 Niabella sp.
TTACCTCCTGTTATACGTAATGTTATTTTTGCTGTTTTTACTTTATCGCCGATATTTCCGTTATCGTCGTGGTCTTTACCACATGATGACAATAGTACAACGGCAGAAAGTACTGCTAAAAAAACGACTTTTCTTAAAAACTTTTCCATGTTTAGTTTATTAAAAGATGATGCTTTACCCTGTAAGCAATATGCCAAAAATGAACTCTTACTGCTGTATAAAAAAAGGCATTCAATATTCCGGGTTGTTTTTATAATAGTTATTCTCTTTTTTCAATATACGGAAGCGTTGAAGGAAATACACCATCCGTTGAAAACAGATTGATATTCAGGTGCTCTACAGTAAATTTGAATTGTGATAAAATTCTTTAGCTGGAATATAACATACCGGCAGCTTCACTGGATAGTTTGGATGGGCATTGCAATCCTTACTTTCGGCTCCTCTTTACAGGCGGCAGATTTTTTATGGTCTGCAATATTCACAGTCATTAATGTTTCGTGCAACGCCATTATTATATATTCAAATGCGTATTGGCTGATACCCAGACTTTACCGGGCAGGAAAAAAAATAAATTATTTGTTTGCAGTACTGCTGTTGTTATCGTCCATTTGTGCAGCAAGGGTGGAGTTCAGGCTCTATGCCTATACCCTTTTTTTTCCGAAGGAGCCTGACGACAGTTCCCGGTTTCAGCTATATGCAGCAATATTATATCCTGTATTATAACCTATTTTTTTAGTATTATCTTCCGTTTTGCTTTGGATTATTTCAAAGTACGGCAGCAGCAGGAATTGCTAAAACAATACACTGCAAAAGTTGAACTTGACCTGTTAAAAGCACAGGTGCAGCCACATTTTTTGTTTAACACACTGAACAATATTTATTATGTGGCGCAACGGGAATCGCCGGGAACGGCAGCACTTCTCGCAAAACTCTCCACCATTATGCGCTATTTTGTAAATGACGGCCCCAATAAAGAAATATTTCTGGTCACAGAGATAAACTTTATTCGTGATTATATAGACCTTGAAAAAATGCGCATGCGCTATCCCTTACAGCAAAAAATTGAAATCGACGGGGATATCAGCAGGATAAAGGTTTCTCCGATGCTGATTATCCCTTTGATCGAAAACGTGTTTAAGCATGGTATTGATAAGCGCAGCAAAGAAAATCTGTTAGCGTTACATATTGAACAGATACCCGGCAGCTTACTCGTAAAAGTACAAAACCGGCTATTGGAACCAGATGCGGTGCAGGAGGCTGGCAGTGGTTTAACTAATTTGCGTTCAAGGCTAAAATTGTTGTATGGAAACCGCTTTCAGTTAACTACAGGTAGAGAAGAAAATTATTTTATTGCTCACTTAAATATCCCGGTGTGAATACGATTAGTTGCCTTGTTATAGATGATGAGCCCAATGCTGTAAAGCTACTGGCAGATTATATACAAAAAGTGCCCTTTTTGCTATTACGGCATACATGCTTCGACGCTTTTGAAGCCGCCGAATTTTTACAAAAAGAACCCGTAGACCTCCTTTTCCTGGATATTAATATGCCACAAATGTCGGGTATGGAATTGGCTGCATTATTACCAAAAAGCCAACTCCTGATTTTTACTACCGCGTATTCATCTCATGCCCTGGAAGGGTATGAATTTAATGCTATTGATTATTTGCTGAAACCCATCACCTTTAAACGTTTTATGCAGGCAATCTCTAAGGCCCGGCACTATTTCTCTCAATCGGAAACAGGTATTAGCTCCCTAAAAATTGCATCCCCCAATACCTATATCTTTATTAAATCGGGCAAACAGGTTATAAAAATTGAATATAAATCGATCTTGTATTTAGAAGCCCACAAAGAATATGTGAACATTGTGAGCCGGGATAATCAAAATCTGGTTTATAAGCGGATGAAAACTCTTGAAGAGGAATTACCTCCTGATTTTATCCGCATACATAATTCTTATATCATCAACTTGGATCATTTGGAAAAAATTGTAGAGAATCACGTTATTATTGGTAAAGTCCGGCTACCTGTGAGCAACAGTTACAGGGCAGTTCTTACCCGCCGGGTAGAAGAGAAGTTATTGTAAGCTTCTTTAGCTCATAGTGTAGAGAAAATAAGATACAAAAAACAAAAAGTGGATTGCCTTTACTTTTTGCCTGAACAGTCCAGCAAGGCTTGCCGGTAGAACAGCCGGAAGAGTTCATTCATCTTACAGATTATGCAGCTATTAGCTTGATTTCAGGAGTGTGCGCACGAAGGTCGCCGATGTTGACAGCAGATTCTTTATGCGCGTGCTTCATCCTTCTTTTTCTTCCAGCTCCGGTGCGAAGCGCCATCCATCTTCACAATCTTTGGCGTAAATGTACCAACAACATCCACCAGCGCTTTTTGCGATTGCATTACCGTATAAATGTCCTTATACGCAAAAGGAGATTCATCCAATCCGCCCCCCAGCAGCTGCACACCAAACTTTTTTAGCACTGCTCTAAACTCTTTATCTGTTACCGATTGGATCGCCCTGCTGCGGCTCATTTTACGGCCTGCCCCATGAGCGGCAGAGTTGATAGCAGCCACTTCTCCTTTGCCTTTTACAATAAACCCATCTGCCGTCATGCTGCCCGGTATAATACCCATCACATCTTTACCGGCAGGGGTGGC
>DASVMC010000630.1:0-3133 GCA_036384555.1 Niabella sp.
ATGATCTCCACAACAATCCACATGCCCAGGATATTGATACCATGAGAAAACATTTGTATCAGCGTACCCTGCAGTGCACTTTGATCTTCCGCAAATACCGCCACACACATCAGCCCAACGTGCGCGATAGAGGAATAAGCCACCAACCGTTTCATATCATTCTGCCGCAGGGCTATTAATGATGCATACACAATCCCGATTACGGCCATGGTAGAAACGGTGTCTCCCCAGCTATACGATGCAATTGGTAATACCGGCAACAGCCAGCGCAATAAACCCATTACGCCCATCTTCACCATTAATGCACTTAAAACCATTGTGCCGGCAGTAGGTGCCTGCTGGTAGGTATCCGGCTGCCAGGTATGAAAAGGAAATACCGGCATTTTTACAGCAAAGGCCGCAAAGAATAGCCAGAAAAGCCAGGCCTGCTCTTTAGGTGCCAGACCTACCGTATAAAATGCGGTAATATCAAATGAATTACCAGCCGTTCTGGAAGATATATAGAGTATCCCCACCAGCATCAATAACGAACCGATGAACGTATAAACGAAAAATTTAAAGGTAACCGCAATACGTTTTTCGCCTCCCCACTGGGAACAGATAAAATAAACAGGAATCAGAGCAAGCTCCCAGAAAAAATAGAAGAGCAAGGCATCCATTGCCAGGAATACACCCATCATTCCTGCCTGCGTCAGCAACATCAGGCCAAAAAAATTATTTACCTTTTTATAAGCTGTAGTCCAGGTTGAAAGAAAAATAAGCGGGTAAGACAATGCCGTTAGCATACAAAGCATACTACCCATACCATCACCGGCAAGGGAAAAACTACTATTCAGCAATCCCATCCATTGTGCCTTAAAGATCCAGTTTTCCGGGGTATTGTATACAGCCACCCCCAGTATAGCAATAATGAATGTGAGAATAGCTGCCAGTAAAGACCAGGTACGCACCTGTTCTTCCTTCTTTATAAAAAAAGTAACCAGCCCGCTCACTAAAGGCACCAGTATCAACAACAATGCGATCATATTTCAGTATTCAGATTTTCAGTATTCAGTCCCGATAGCTATCGGGATCAGATTTGGGGTTTCTTTTTCGATTCAGTAATTATTTCCTTAAAAAAAACTGCACAATAAAAATCAGCACCATTCCCAGCACCATCATTAAAATATATGCTCCGGTTTGTCCGCTCTGCAACCAGCGCAGCTGACGGCCGCCGTAATTTACCAACCTTCCCACTCCGTTCACAATACCATCTACCACTTTTTTATCAAATACGTTCTTTAAGAAAGCGCCTAATCCGTTGACCGGTTTTACAATGACCGCATCATACAGCTCATCCACATACCACTTGTTTTCCAGCACTTTCCCCAGACCTTTGGCAGTTTCCAGATCCGGCTTCCTGGAAAACCGGTTCCAGGCAAACACAACAATAATAATTACCAAAGCAGATGAGAGGCCGGCCAACAACCATTCTGTGCTGTGCGTCGCTTCATGCACCGGCAATAGTGCATAAGAATCTTTAAAAACAGGCTGCAGGAAATTTGCCAGGGAATGTGCGCCCTGCACCATGAACTCTGGAATACCAACAAATCCTCCAAGTACAGAAAGAATGGCAAGAAGAATCAGCGGGATCGTAATAGCAGCGGGGCTTTCATGTAAATGATGCTCCTGCTCTTTTGTTCCCCGAAAAGAACCTCTGAAGGTGGTTGCATATAACCGGAACATATAGAATGCGGTCATTAAAGCACCCAGCAACCCCAGGATGTATAAAACAGGGGACTTTGCAAATGCGCCCGCCAGAATTTCGTCTTTGGAAAAGAACCCCGAGAAGCCGGGGATACCTGCAATGGCAAGACATCCGATCAGGAAGGTGGCATTGGTCACTTTCATGTATTTTGAAAGTCCACCCATCTTGCGCATATCCTGTTCACCCTCCATAGCGTGGATCACGCTTCCGCTTCCCAGGAACAGCAATGCTTTAAAGAAAGCATGCGTCATTACATGGAAAACAGCCGCTACATAAGCACCACTTCCGATCGCCAGGAACATATAGCCCAGCTGACTTACTGTTGAATAAGCCAGCACCTTTTTAATATCATTCTGCTTTAAAGCAATTGATGCGGCTAACAATGCTGTGGCAATACCAATAACAGCGATGACGTTTAACGTTGCCGGCGCCATCGAAAACAGCAGATTGCTACGGGCGATCATGTAGATACCCGCTGTAACCATTGTGGCTGCGTGGATCAATGCCGATACCGGTGTTGGCCCTGCCATCGCATCCGGAAGCCAGGTATATAAGGGGATCTGTGCGCTTTTGCCGGTAGCTCCCACAAACAACAGCAAGGTAATGGCCGTAATTTCCTTACCGGAGAATTTAGCCAATGAGGCACTTGTAAAAATTTCGCTGAATGTAGTGGTCCCCAGTTTATTGATCAACATAAACAGCGCCACTAAAAAAGCCAGGTCACCAATACGGTTCATTATGAACGCCTTGTTGGCAGCCCGGGCATACTCGTCTCTTTTAAACCAAAAGCCAATCAGCAGATAGGAGCAAAGCCCCACTCCTTCCCAGCCAATAAACATGATCACAAAATTGGCACCCATTACCAGCAGCAGCATGGAAAAAACAAAAAGGTTCAGATACGCAAAATACCTTCCAAAATGTTCCGGTTTTTCATCATGCATGTAAGAAGTAGAATACACATGTATTAAAAAACCAACCCCGGTTATGATCAGTAACCATATTGCAGACAGCTGATCGATCTGGAATGCAAAGGGGATTTTTAAATTCCCTACATTGATAAAGGGGAAGTATTCAGCAGTATGGGTGTTCCCTGCGCGCACCTGAAAAAAAGCCCACAGACTTATGGCAAACGAAACCAGAATAACGCCGCTACCAATAAAACCAATAGTGCCTTTAGAAAGGCTTTTTCTACCTAACCCGTTTATTAAACAGCCAATTAATGGTAACAGAGGAATTAAATAAACGATATCTAACACATTCTTCATAATAAAACGGAATCCTGTTAATGTTTCAACCTGTTTAAGAAATTAATATTTATAGAGTGCACATTTCTGTACATCATTACAATAATCGCCAAGCCTACGCTCACCTCTGCCGCTGCTACCA
>DASVMC010000631.1:0-2670 GCA_036384555.1 Niabella sp.
ATGGAACTTCGCATAATATACATTCTTCTGTGTGAGAAAAATTTATCATGCTTCGTTTCATCCGTATACATTTTTTATTTAATAGCCGGGGTTCTGATCAATGTTGGAATTTTCATCGATGGCATATTGCGGAATGGGGTACAATACATGGTATGGCTGCGCGAATTGCCTTCCGCGGGCTAAGGCATTACTGACAAAGGATCCGTTGCGAATCAGATCCTGTCGCCTTACTCCTTCAAAACACAGTTCCCACTGGCGCTCTTTTAACAGCTGGCTGCGCAAGGTTAACTGGTTGAAACTACCTGCTGACAGTGCGGAAAGTCCGGCCCTGGCGCGCAGCATGTTTATAATGTCTACAGACTCCCCATTTACTCCGTTCAATTCATTCAATGCTTCAGCCCGGTAAAGCAATACATCCGCATAGCGGTAGTTAACAAAATCGCTTCCATTCCCTGCACCCGACATCTCCGGGGTGACCGGATATTTTAACGGAATGGCACCCGGGCTGCTCTTCAGATCGACCATTGCCGACCCGTTCCAGTAGTACCGGGGGAACACTTCCCTTCTTTTATCAAGCGGATCAAATGAATCCCAAACAGGCCAGGGCAAAATAAAACCTCTTCCCCAGGGGCTGATCGATAGCTTTGGGTCGCCCTGTTTAAGGCTTACAAAATCACCGGGCAACACCCCGAACAGATAGGCATTTACATTGTCTCCCTGGTTTGTCATCGGAATGGCCCAGATAATTTCGTTGTTTCCCTCGTTATCCAGGCTCCAGATGTCTTTATAACTGGCCTGCAGCCCATAATAGTTTAAATCCATGATCTGTTTGCTGATCGCTACGGCTTTTGCCCAGGCTTTATCGTGCATATAAAGCTTCAGCAGGCAGGTAAGCGCGATGCCGCGCGTCATTCTTCCGAAATTGCTTTTTTCTATGGTAACAGGCAAACCCGCAGCAGCCCCGGTCAATTCCTGCTCCAGGTAACTTACGTACTCCTGCTGCGACGGCCTGGCCGGCTTATACTGCTGTGCCTTTTGCAGATCCATAACAATCGCTGAATCTGTAATAATGGGCACAGGCCCGTACTGATCATACAGGTCAAAAGCAAACAGGGATCGGATACAACGCAATTCACTGATCAGTGCCTGCTTCTTCTCATCGCTGATATAGTCAGCCGCTTTCACCATTTCAATAGTAAGGGTTGCCATGGTAATAGCAGGTTGTGCCCTTGACCAGAACTGCGCCGGGAAGGCGTCGGTGGGCTTAAAAGTAAAATTCAGTTCATCTTCCCAACCCCAGGAAGTGGCAAATTCATCCGTTGTGGTTTCATTATTCAGCATCATCCCACCCTGCTGATACACATATGGCGCCGTCCAGTTCCGGGCGGCATCCATTGCCCTGAACCGGTTGTACACTCCTGTTACAGCGGTATTAAGATCGGTTTCATTTTTGGGAAAATTATCCGGTGTCAGGTTGGTATAGGTAATGGGCTCCAGTTTTTTTTCACACCCGGAACATGCAAGAACAAGCAGGATCAGGCACACACCGTATTTTGTTAAGGACATCATATGATTCATTTCTTGAATAGCAGTTTAAAAATTAACATCGACACCTATTGAAAATGTACGCTGGTTGGGATACCCGGCCAGGGAATTGGTCTCCGGATCCATATAAGGGTATTTCGTCAGGATAAATGCATTGGACACATCCACATAAACCCGAGCGCTGCTGAATATTTTTTCAACATGCGGGATCCGGTACCCCAGTGTAATATTCCTGCAGCGTACAAAATTCCCATTGAACCAAAACCCGTTATTGGAGCGGGGATACGGAGAGGGCATGCCGGACATCATGGTGGTACTTGGATGATCATGCGTCCACCGGTTACTGACATCGCTCATCAGGTTATACCCCTGGTTGATGGTATTGATCATATTAACACCCCACTGCGCCCAGTTGGCGTCCTGTGTTGCCTTCCGTCCGAACATTCCCGTAAAAAAGATATTCAGATCAAAATTCTTATACTCGAAGCTATTCCCAAACCCCATTGTCACCGACGGATCGGTTGTGCCGGCAAGCACCATATCTGCAATGTCAATTTTCCCGTCCGGCTTGCCGGTTTGCCGGCCACTGGCATCCAGGCCACCCACATCTTTTATTCTTTCCTGGCCCGGCAACAGTAAGGGCTGCGCCAGCGGCGGCTCTTCTCCTATCTGAAGAATCCCATCAAACAAATAGGTCCATTGAGGTCTTAACGGATCATTGCTGCGTTCATACGGCGCCAGTATGACGTTAGCATTCCGGTTCCGCCAGGTATCCTTAAAATGAGAGACCGTGATCAGTGAATTCCATTTAAGATCACCGGTCAGGTTACGGGTATTGAGCGTTAATTCAATTCCTTTGTCCTGGGTAGAACCAATATTATCCGCCACGGATGCTACCGGGTACCAGGAAGGCAGCGCCCTTGATGAAAGCAGGCCGTCCACCACTTTTCTATATAGCTCAATAGCCCCTGTAATACGCCCCTGCAAGAATCCGAAATCAATCCCGACATTGACGCTTGTGCTGGTCTCCCATTTCAGATCGGGGTTGGCTATTTGCGATAAGGCCACTCCCGGTGCGGTTGTACCGGGCACTCCAAAAGCATAGGAGTTCCCCGAAGCGTAATA